>NZ_JAPWCB010000008.1:0-76940 GCF_041433745.1 Gemella sp. 27098_8_149
AAAAGATCCAAGCGCACTAACAGATGAAGAAAAAGCAGCAATCGCAGCGAAAGTAAAAGAAGTAAATCCAGGTGCGACTGTAGTAGTTGACGACAAAGGAAACGCAATAGTAACAACACCAGAAGGAAAAACAGCGGTAATACCAGGAAAAGACTTAGTTAAGACAGAAGCTGACCTAGGAAAAGAAAACGCAGGAAATGACATCAATACACCAACTGCAAGAACAGCTGTAGCTAATAAAGACGCTCTAACAGATGCAGAAAAAGAAGCAGTTAAGAAAGCTGTAGAAGGAGTAAACCCAGGTGCAACTGTAGTAGTTGATGATAAAGGAAATGCAACGGTAACGACTAAAGATGGAAAAACAGCAGTAATTCCAGCATCTAAACTAGTAATTCCAGCTGATAAAGTAACTGATGCGGCTGCACAAAGTGGAATCAACACACCAGCAGCAAGAACACTAGTAGCTAACAAAGACAGCTTAACACCAGAAGAAATCGCTAAAATTAAAGCAGCGGTAGAAGAAGTAAATCCAGGAGCAATCGTAGTAGTAGATGCAAAAGGAAATGCGACTGTAACAACTAAAGATGGTGTAACAGCAACAATCTCAGCTGAACAATTAGTTAAAGATGCAAAAGATGTAGCAGCTAAAAATAATGGTGAAAACATCAACCTTGATTTCGAAAAACAAGTTGTAGCAGACTTAGATAATTTAACAGATGCGGATAAAGCAGGAGCTAAAGATAAAATCTTAGTAGCAAATCCAAACGTAGCAGAAATTATCTTCGATGCGAAAGGAAATGCGACTGTAATCCTTAAAGATGGAAAATCTTACACAATCTTAGCTAAAGATATCTTCAAAAAAGCAGAAGAACAAGCCCCATCAGTAAATGCTTCACCAGAAATCAACTTCCCTGAAAGAGTTCAAGTAGGAGATCTAATGAACTTAACAGATGAAGAAAAAGAAACTGTAAAACAAGCGTTAATTAAAGCAAATCCAGAACTAAAAGAAGCTAAGATTACAATCTCATCAACTGGAGAAACAACAATCGTATATCCAGATGGAAGAGTAGTAGTAATCCCAGCGGAAAAATTAGTAGTAGCTAAAGCTTCTAATAATACATCAAACTCTAAACTAGGACAACGCCTAGCAAATACAGGTACAACTGAAACTAATACTGGTTTAGCAGGATTAGGAATGGCAATCCTAGGTGGATTACTAGCAATTAAACGTCGTAAAAACGACAAAAACTAATTTAAAATAAAATATTTTAAAGGTAAAATAGTAAATTTATTGAATGAGTAAATCTCATATCGAAATTTAGTACATCCCCCTTTATAATAAATGAAGACATCCTCGAGATTTTCGGGGATGTCTTTTTGAGTTTTATAGTGGATTACTTCGGCTCTACCTTTTTTGTGTTTAGTGAATAAGAGTGGGTTGTCTTTGGTTCCATCACTTTGAATTTAATTAATGTAGATTATTTATTATTCCTATAAATGTTTTTAACAAAAGGCTTCAATGTTTCTATTTAATCAGTATTAGATAGTTGCTTGTGGCGTCGAGTTAAACAAAAAACTGACGAGGTAAAGTCAGTTTAAGTGATGTTTTGATAGGAGTTGTAGATATTTTTAAGATATTCGCATAGAGAGTGGTTAATAATTTTTTATTTATCTAATAAGAATTCTTCACATATTTCTTTAACTCGCTTGTATAATCTATAAGCTGTTGCCAATGAAATATTCATATATTTCGCTACTTGTTTTATGTTTACAGTTTTCACAAATTCGTTGAAAAATTCCATTTCTTTTTCAGAAAGAGTGTTCTTTAAATACTCTAATAACTGTATATATACTAGTGAACAATTATCATCCGTAGCATCTAATCTGTTATTGTCAAAAATATCTAAAGGTATACTTTTATCTTTATTTCTATAGCGAATTTCATCGATTAATTTTCTCTTGATTACGGTAAATGCATAACGATCGAAGTCTTTTTCCTCAATTTTACCCTCATTAAGGGTTAAGAAACTGATCAATAAGCCTTCCAAAGCATAACTGTAAAATTCTTCATGAAGATTGTTAGGTATTTTAACCTTACGAAGTGCTATAGGAATTAAATTTTTTTTAGCTTCAAGTAATTCATAAAAAGATTCAGTGTCCCTATCATTTAATAAATAAGTTTTTTTACTCATAATATATCTACTCCTTTATACCACTCGCTATACAAATATCTTCTTTATAAAGACAACGATGAAAAGAAATCTATAATGAAAAAATAATGAAGTAAATATTTATATTATTAAATGCAAATAAAAGTACTCTTTTTATGACAAAGCCTTCTCATTATATATATAGAAATTTTTAGCTGTATTTTATAAAATTCATCTAAAAGTTCACAAAAAGTTCACAAACTACATTTTATTTATGATTATATTATCTTTATAATTTTTTAGTAAGGTAGAGAATTTCTTGAAAATCTTATCTCGATATCGGTAGATAATTATAGGGCCGCAATGTTTACTATCTGCGATACTACATAGAAACTTCTTGCTCACGGACAACTCAAAGAGAAAGTTGATCTTCAATAGATAAAGTTGCTGGTACTGACAAAAAGGTCCTAAATTTTTAAACAAAGTGTATATGAGAACTCATAGCCTCAGCAGTAGACACAATCCAATCAGTTTCGTTTTACGACTCACTTCTTGGTGTGTCCTTGCATACGTTATACGTAAGAATTTTAACGTGTCTTTGGCACTAAAAATTCTAACGTACAACGCAAGTGGTTTATTGATATCTAAATTCGCTTTATGAAAGCTTTTTAGATATCTAATAAACTGTGCGGGAGTGACTCGACAAAATCGATTTCTACGAAATCACGATTTTTGAGTCACTCCCATAAATATCATTAGTAATTATTGTTTTGGGGAGTTATCTTTGATTAGATTTCCCCCGTCACTATTTTCTATATTGTATGCATATATAAAAAATATATTGAGCTGCTTATGTTTTACTTTCGCCGTCTAACCATGTAGCTTATGTAGTGAATAGCTGAATAAAGTTCGTGTGAAATCTATATTTTCTCTTTATTATTTATTTTGTACATTTTCATAATACTTCTCTCCTTTTAAATTGAGTGATGTAAGGGAGTATTTGGGGTAATGATTATACCATATTTATAGAAAAATAGTAAGTAATGAGGTGGGTTCTAATGAAGTTATTAACGATTTTTAAACTCTCTAAAATAAAATATATGATTAATTAATAAGAAAATATGGCTATATTAATAGAGGTAATATAGTGAAATATTTCGAAAGCATTTCCCAGTATAAGAATCGAATGAATGCCTACAAAAGTAGACATATAATACAGAGCAAAACATTTTACAAAAGGGAATAAATTGTTTATAGTATATCTCATGTCTATAAAAGTTTACAGCTTTCGTAAATAATGTAAAAATTTGCTAAAATGACTATACAACAGTATTTACAAAGCGAAAAAGAGTGTAGAATAACACTAAAATAAATTAAAAAAACAATAATATCGGATATTAGAAAATATTTTGAGATTTTATAAGGGTTTTTTATGGACAAAAAAATAGAAATTAGGTAAAATAATCATAAGATATCAAATGGATATCTCATCGTTAATTTACTAATAATAAAGAAAATGTACAGAATAGTAGAAAATTGAATATAGTAATCGGGGAAATATATTAAAAAGTCATAAAGTTATTTGTCTTAATATCGACAAAACAACTTAAGTAAAGATATAACCGAAAAAAGTTTTTTTAGGTATATAAGGATGAATCGTTCGATGATCGGCTGTTCAAGGTAAAAAATTTAAGGAGGAAAATAATGGTAGGAAAAAATAACCACTATTTAAAAGATACCAAACAAGGTACAAAAGTAGAATCATATTCTATCAAGAAGTTTAAAGTTGGTACTGCATCTGTAGTAATTGGTGCGAGTATCTTTTTTGGTGCTGGAGCAGTACAAGCTGCTGAAGAAGTATCAAACAATACAACTGTAGATAATACAACAAACGCAGGTGAAAAAGCAGAAACTGCACCAAAAGCAGAAGCAAAACCTGTTGTAGAAACTACAAAAGAAAATGTTGCAGCAGCAGTAGCAGAAAAAGTAGGGGCAGAAGCACCAAAAACTGAAGCTACACCAAAAGCAGAAGTTGCAAAAGAGGAAACTCCAAAAGCAGCAACTGCTAAAAAAGAAATCTTAAAAGCAAGTATCGCAACATTAGAAGAAAAATTAAAATCAGCTCAAGATGCTGACAAAGCAGCTGTAGAAGCAGCAAAAGAAGCATTAGCAGCAGCTAAAGCAGTATTAGCTAACGAAGCAGCTACACAAGCAGAAGTAGATGCACAAGCACAAGCAGTGCAAGCTTTAAGCCAAGTAGTAACAGAAGCTAAGGCTCAAGCTTTCGACAAAAAATTAGAAGAGAAAAAAGAAGCTGAACAAAAAGCTAAAGAAGCAAAAGCTACAAAAGAAGAAAAAGAAGTAGCGGCAGCTAAAAAAGAATTAACACAAGTAGCTTCAGAAGCAGAAGTAACTAACACACTTGCTAAAACTGAATTAAGCAAAAAAGACTTAAAAGTAGAAGCAAAACCAGCAGTACAAGCTGCAGTAGTGAAAAATGAAGAAGCTTTAAAACTTGCTAAAGAATTACTAGGAAATGACAAAGCGACTAAAGAACAAATCGCTAAAAGTTTAGTAGAATTAAGCAACTCTATCAAAGCTGTTTACACAGAGTTAGAGAACGCTGGAGCTAAACGTAACGGTAAATTCGACGTAGTATTAGCGGAAGCAACTACAACAGCTCTTAAAGATGCAAGTACTGAAACAGGTAAAAAATGGTTAGAAGATCATGGATATTCTTCATTATCAGATATTAAAGTAAAAACTAAAGAAGAAAATCTAAAAGAAATTAAAGACTTAAATGATCAAATTCAATGGTTAGACTTTGGAGATAAAGATGCATGGACAGGGTTAAACGCAAATAACCAACTTCAAATCGGTTCTACATATAAAAAAGAATTGATCCCTGGTTATATCGTTACTATGAAGGTTAAAGAACTAAAACCGTTCGAATCAACTGAAATATTCAAAAACCGTGTTGCAGGAACTGATCTAGCAAGTTCTTATGAACCTGATAAAGAAAATAAATTCAACCCAGAAAATGGTGGAACAGGACTTGGAGCTAATCCTCAAAATGGATATACTCACGTTGCCAATTCTGGTATAACAACTGGTAAAGCTAAAACAACAATCGCAGGAACTAACCCTCAAGGACAACCTAAAAACGGTCAAGCAGCTGGGGTTAAATTTGAAGTAACAGCAACGTATAACGGTAAAGCTGTTAAACCTGGTATCGTTATGACTTCTGGGGAAGATATTGGAACTTTAGAGTCTGAAATTTATACAACAGATGGTACTCCATGGGACTTAGCTGCAATTGTTGGGTATACTATACAACCTAACGGTAGACCTTTAGGTCAACCTAACACTAATGCTTATGTACCACTTGATAAATTTAAAGATATGAATGGTGGTAGAACGGCTATCCTTAAATGGCAAGATGAAAAATTCTATAATGCCTTAAGTGGTGGAAAATTTGCTACACCTGATACTGCTACTGCAGGTCTTGGTTCTCAAGTATTTGGTGGATACCGTAATAACAGTGGTGCAGGAACTCCAGTCTTATCTACAGCAAACGTAACTGAAGTAGGATTTTATATCATGTCTTCTGGACAACAGTCTTCTATGATTGGTATTAAGTTCTCTGACTTTGGAGATCTTCCAGAATCTTATGGAATGGCTGAACACTACTTAAGAACACAATCTATAGATTATGATACAAAAGCAATTAAACAAATTCAACAACCATACTTAGGTAAAGTAAAAGCGGATATCGACTCTGCACCAGGTACTCGTGTAGTTGGGGTAGATTCAGATGATGCTAAAGACAATGCCGATGAAGGTGTAGATCAGCTTATTGCTCCAGGTAACTTTAAACCAAATAAAGATACTGGTCTTCCAGAGGTACAATTAATTAAAGCTCCGGACAATACTTATAAAGTTAAGGTTATTGCTTCGGCAAATGGTAATGAAAAATACACAGATCCTGTTGCACCAGCTTATGTGCGTGGATTTATTGATTTCAACGGGAACGGTAAATTTGATAAAGGTGAAGAATCTAATATCGCTACAGTAACTGGAAATGGTCAAGAAGTAGAACTTACATTTACAAATACTCAAGTAATCGATACTAGTAAAGATGTTGTAAACTTCCGTGTTCGTATCGCAAAAGATCAATCTCAAGTAGAAAGACCAAATGGTATTGCATACTCTGGGGAAGTTGAAGATAACCAAATCCAAGTTTCTCATCCACCACGTGGAGACTATGAAGAAACTACTGGTAAACAAGGTGAAAAACAAAACATTGGTATCGAGTTCATTAACCGTGTAGAAGCTGATGCATCTGAATTAGGTTCTAACAATGGTAAGACTACATTCAACGCTTATGGTAAAATTAATTACACTGAACAACGTAACTCAATTAGTGTAGCAACTACTAAAAAAGTTCAAACTGAAGGTGTTATGATCGTAGATCCTAATGGAAATCTAGTTAAATCATATACTAAAGCAGGACAAGGTACTTATGAAGTAACTGATACAGGTGTAACATTTACTCCAGAAGCTAACTTCGTAGGAAAAGCTGATGGTATCGTACTTCGTGCGGTAGATGCTAATGGTCAATCAACTGGATGGACTGCACTAACAGATCAAAACCAACTTGCTAATGTTAATGATGGTACACACACTACTACAACAAAAACTATGGATGCAGTTTACGTACCAAACGTAACTCCAAAAGAAATCGTTGGTACACCAGAAACATCAACAGATATTCAAGGTAAAGAACAGAAGAAAACACCTAACTTCACAATTGATGTAGATAAAGATGGTAATGGTACAACGCCAGACCCAGTAACACCAAGTGCACAATACCCAGCTAAATTAGTAGATCCAAAAACAGGAGCTAAAGTCGACTCTGTAACTGTAGATGGAGAAGGAACTTACACAATCAATCCAACAACAGGGGAAGTAACATTCCAACCACTTCCAACATTCAAGGGGACTGCAACAGGTGTTGATGTAACATTAACAGCACCAGTAGGTCGAGATAAAGATGGAAGAGATGTAACAGCTACGGCTACTACAAAATACACTCCAACAGTAACAGCTGTAGAACCAACAGCTAAACCAACAGACTCAGCAGGAGTACAAGGTGAAACTCAAAAAGGAACTCCTACATTCACAGCAGGAAATGCAGAAGTACCAATTAAAGAAAACTCTCACAAACTTCTAGATAAAGAAGGAAATGAAGTTCAACCTGGACAAACAACTCCAGCATACGCTGAAGATGGAGTAACTCAAGTAGGTACTTACTCAATCGATCCAGCGACAGGTGAAGTAACATTCACACCGACTGACAAAACTTACACTGGTAAAGTAACACCAGCTAAAGTTCAAGCAGAAGACAAAAACGGAACTAAAGTAAACACTACTTACACTCCACACATCGTAGGTGTAACACCAACAGCGACACCAGCAGAATCTTCAGGAATCCAAGGTGAAGTACAAGATGGAACTGTAACATTCACTCAAGGTGAAACTACAATTGAAGGTGTTAAAAAATCAGTACCAATCAAAGCTGACTCAGCGGTTCTACTTGATGCTTCAGGTAACCCAGTAGCGGCAGGTACTCCAGTAGACGCTTTAGATCCAGAAGGAAACAAAGTAGGGGAATACACAATTGACCCAGCTACTAACAAAGTAACATTCACACCAACTAACAAAGCTTACAAAGGTAAAGTACAACCAGCTAACGTTCAAGCAGAAGACGAAAACGGAACTAAAGTTAAAACAACTTACACTCCAACAATCGTAGGTGTAACACCAACTGCTTCACCAGCTGAAACAACAGACGTACAAGGTGTTGAACAATCTAAAGAAGTGACATTCAAGCCTGGTAAAGCAACAATCAACGGTGTTGAAAAAGAAGTGCCAATCGACACTACTTCATACAAATTATTAGATGAAAATGGACAACCAGTAGAATCAGTACCAGCTAAAAACCCAGCAGGAGATGTTATCGGTACATACACACTTAAAGTTGTAGACGGTAAAGCAACTGCGGTATTTACACCAACTGATAAAACATATGCAGGTGAAGTTGCTCCAGTTACTATCCAAGCTAAAGATACAAATGGAACTCCAGTAACTACAACTTACACTCCAAACATCACTCCAGTAGAACCAACAGGTAAACCTGTAACATCTGAAGGTGCTCAAGGACAACCTCAAGAAGGAACTCCAACATTCACTCAAGGTGACGATAAAGTTCCTATGAAGATCGATGCTACTCAACCAGCTAAATTAATCGATCCAAACACTGGAAACCCAACTGATGAAACAACAATCCCAGCGAAAGACGCTAACGGAAAAGAAGTTGGTACATACACAATCGATCCAACAACAGGTAAAGTAACATTCACACCAAACAAAGACTTCGTAGGTACTCCAGTACCAGCAACAGTTCAAGCTAAAGATGCGAATGGAACTCCAACAACGGCTACTTACACACCAACAGTTAAACCAGTTACTCCAGTAGGTGTTAATACATTCACTGAAGATATTCAAGGTGCACCACAAAGCGGTAAACCAGAATTCAAACCTGGTAAAACTACAATCAACGGTAAAGAAGTAGAAGTACCAATGGACGATAAAGTACCAGCAACATTCGAAGATGGAACAACTACTAAGACAATCCCAGGAGAGGGAACTTACACAGTAGATCCAGACGGAACTGTACACTTCACTCCAGACCCACAATTCAAAGGTAAAGGAACAACAATGACAGTTGTTCGTAAAGACCAAAACGGAACTCCAGTAACTGCAGAATACACAGCGGTTGTACACCCAGCATCTCCAGAAGGAACAGAAGTTGAAACTGCAGGTGTTCAAGGTAAAGTACAAACTGGTAAACCAAACTTCATCGGTGGTAAAGTAACGATTGGCGGAGTTGAAAAAACTGTAGATATCGACGAAGCTGTACCAGCGAAACTAATTGATCCTAAGACAGGTCAAGAGACAACAACTGTAACAATTCCAGGAGAAGGAACATATGAAGTTTCAGAAAATGGAACTGTAACATTCACTCCAGACCCACAATTCAAAGGTAAAGGTACTGGATTAACAGTTAAACGTGTTGATAAGAACGGTACTCCAGCACTTGGTAAATACTCAGCGGTAGTAATCGGTGTTAAACCAACTGCAGAACCATCAGTAACTTCAGACATTCAAGGTCAAACTCAAAGCCAACCAGTTAAATTCAAAGGTGGGGTAGTTGAAGTTGAAGACCCAATTACAAAAGCTAAAACTGAAGAAGTAGTAGCAATCGATCCAGATACTTATACATTATTAAATGAAAATGGACAACCAGCTGATAAAGTACCAGCTAAAGATCCAAAAGGTAATGTAATCGGTGAATACACTCTTGTTAAAGAACCTGGTAAAGATCCAGTTGCAGTATTCACTCCAACAGACAAAACTTACACAGGAGAAGTTAAACCAGTAACAGTTCAAGCGAAAGATACAAACGGAACAGCTGTAACAACAACTTACACTCCAAATATCACGCCTGTAACACCAACTGCTAAAGGAACAACTTCTGAAGGTGCACAAGGTCAAGAGCAAAGCGGAACTCCAACATTCACTGAAGGACACGAAAAAGCTCCAATCGACCCAACAGTACCAGCTAAATTAATCGATCCAGAAACTGGTGAACCAACTGATGAAACTTCAGTAACAGTACCAGGAGAAGGAACTTACACAATCAACCCAGGAACTGGTGAAGTAACATTCAAACCAGAACCAAACTTCACAGGTAAAGCACAAGGTGTTGAAGTTCAACGTAAAGATACAAACGGAACTCCAGCAACAGCTAAATACACACCAACAGTTAAACCAGTTACTCCAACATCAGATGACGTAGTATCTGAAGATATTCAAGGTGCTAAACAAACTGGAACTCCAGTATTCACAGCAGGTAAAACAACAGTTAACGGTAAAGAAGTAACTGTAGAAATCGATGAAACAGTTAAACCAACATTAGAAGGTGCTGATGAAGAAGGTAAAGTGGTAGTACCAGGAGAAGGAACTTACACAATTGATGAAAATGGTGTAGTAACATTCACTCCAGAACCACAATTCACTGGTAAAGCTAGTGGTGTAACAGTTAAACGTGTTGACAAAAACGGTACAGAAGTAACTGCTAAATACACACCAACAGTTAAACCAGTAACACCAACTGCAGAAGGTGTAACTACAACTGATGTTCAAGGTGCAACTCAAAAAGGAACTCCAGTCTTTGAAGCAGGTAAAACAACAGTTAACGGTGTAGATAAAACTGTAGAACTTGATGATACTAAACCAGCTACATTCGAAGATGGTTCAACTACGAAAGAAGTACCAGGAGAAGGAACTTATACAGTAGCTCCAGACGGAACTGTAACATTCACTCCAGAAAAAGACTTCACAGGTCAAGGTAAAGGTGTAACAGTTAAACGTGTTGACAAAAACGGAACACCAGTAACAGCTAAATACACTCCAGTAGTATTACCAGTAACTCCAACAGGTAAAGACGTAACATCAATCGGTGAAAAAGGACAACCTCAATCAGAAACTCCAGTATTCACACCAGGAACTACTAAAGTAAACGGTAAAACTGTAACAGTACCAATCGATGAAACAGTAGCTCCAACATTCGAAGATGGAACAACTACTAAAGAAGTACCAGGAGAAGGAACTTACACAATCGATAAGAACGGTAAAGTAACATTCACTCCAGAACCAAACTTCGTAGGAGAAGCTAAAGGTGTAACAGTTAAACGTGTTGACGAAAACGGAACACCAGTAACAGCTAAATACACACCAACTGTATTAGGTAAAACATCTACAGAAAACGTAGTATCTGAAGGTGCTAAGAACCAACCTCAATCTAATACTCCAGTATTCAAAGGTGATGTAGACACTACAGTAGCTCCAACATTCTCTGATGGAACAACTGAGAAGAAAGTACCAGGAGAAGGAACTTACACAATCGATAAAGATGGTAAAGTAACATTCACTCCAGAAAAAGACTTCGTAGGAACAGCAACTCCAGTAGAAGTTGTACGTAAAGATAAGAATGGTAAGACAATCAAAGCTTCTTACACTCCAACAGTTCGTCCTGACACTAAATTTGTAGTAGTAGGAAAAGACGGTAAAGAAACTGAATTACTTCCATCTAAAGATGGTAAGAACCCATCAGAAACTATTTCTGGATACAAACTTGTTAAGACTGAAACTGATGAAAAAGGTAATACTAAACACATCTACGAACCAGTAACAACTAAACACGTAGATAGAAACGGTAACCCAATCCCAGGAACAACAACAGAAGAAGGAACAAAAGATCCTAAGAACATTCCAGGATACAAAGTAGTAGAAACTAAGAAACTTCCAAATGGAGATACAGAATATGTTTACGAAAAAGTAACTACATCATTCGTAGATTCACAAGGACGTACAATCCCAGGAACTTCAAGAGAAGAAGGTACAACACCTAAGAAAGATATCCCAGGATACAAATTCGTAGAAACTAAGACTCTAGAAAACGGAGATACAGAACACGTTTACGAACCAGTAACTACAAAACACTTAGATAAAAACGGTAACCCAATTCCAGGAACAGAAACAGAAGAAGGAACAACTCCAGCTAAAACTTCAAAAGAAGTTCCAGGATACAAACTAGTAGATACTAAGAAACTTCCAAATGGAGATACAGAATATGTTTACGAAAAAGTAACGACAGTATTCAAAGATAAAGACGGAAATGTAATCCCAGGAAATCCAGCTGAGGAAGGAACAACACCTAAGAAAGATATTCCAGGATACAGATTCGTAGAAACTAAGACTCTTCCAAATGGAGATGTAGAGCATGTCTATGAAAAAGTGACTCCGCCAGCTCCAACACCAACTCCAGTAGTAGAAAAAACTACTTCATGGATAGACGAAAACGGAAAAGAAATCAAATCAACAGAAAAAGGAACTAAAGACCCAGGAAAAGTTCCAGGATATGAGTTCGTAAAAACAGAAAAAGATGAAAAAGGAAATGTACGTCACATCTTCAAGAAAGTAACACCGCCAACACCAACTCCAGTAGTAGAAAAAACTACAACATGGACAGATGAAAATGGAAACCCATTAAGACCATCTGAAAAAGGAGCTAAAGGTGAAGGAACATTTGAAGGATACGAGTTCGTAAGAACTGTAGTAGACGAAAATGGAAACATCCGTCACATCTTCAGAAAAGTAACTGCAGCTACTCCTAAAGCACAAGTTAAACGTCTAGCTAACACAGGTAGCGAAACATCTAACACAGCGGCAGCAGGATTCGGTGTATTACTTGCAGGAATTGCAGCAGCAATCAGAAAACGTAGAAAAGAAGACTAAGATTTAATCGGAAGTCTAAAATACAGAATCACCCTCGATATATTTCGAGGGTGATTTTTTTAGTTGAATAGAAGATTTCTAGGACAGATGAAGATGCAATATTATGTATTTTCGGTTTTGTATAGTATGATATGGATAAAGATTTACTTAGATAGGTTCGCTCATTATTTAGAAGAAGTCTGTATTTAGGGGAGGGTATTATATTCGGTAATAGTATGAAGGATGGAAAAATAGTAAAATAAAAAAAGTATAACTGTTTACTGAAAAGCTTGAAATATTAGTGTTTATAAATAGTTGATTATCATAATTTAATTTGATATAATCAAAAATGGAGAGAGAAGTTAGGGGGTATAAAACTTCCGATAAAGATTGGGATAGTCGTTTATTTTTCAAAATCGAAGATTGAAGAAAAATATTACGAATAGCGTATGCAACAGGAACTTAAAAAGAAGTTGATGGAAATCAGCATCTTCTTTTTCTAGTTCTCACTGCTGTGGCTACTTCAATATGAAAGGGGATGGTGCTATGCTCGCATACACTAAAATCTGGATGAAAGGAGTAGCAGGTTGTCAGCTTACGAAATTGTACAGACGATTATTGGAATAAATCTATTGATTGTTTCTGTGGTTAGTGCATGTATTGTAGCGTTAAAAAAAGACAATAAAAAATAACCATCTTTACACTTTAGCACAGGGTAAGATAGTTATTTTTAACTAATATTATCAGAGCTACCGTCTTTAAAACGGCTCTCTTTTTCATATTTATATTCTATCATATATGAAGAAAGAAATCAAAGGTTTTGATATAGTATACTAATTATTTGTTTTTGATAAATCTGATTATATATCGAGATATTGAGGGAGATAAATGAAATTGTTGAGTTGATAACAATGAACTAAGGAGGAGAAGAGTATGTTTGATGAGAGAAGAAGAGACTTTGATGGATATTATGCTCACCTAGCCTATGTTAAAGAAGAAAAGGAACAGGCAATAGCGGAAGGACTCCAACAAGGAAGAGAAGAAGGACTTCAACGAGGACTTCAACAAGGACTTCAACAAGGGCGAGAAGAAGGAATTGAACAAGGAAGATTAGGAACAGTAGTAAACTTAATTAAAAAAGGAATCATAACAAAAGAGGAAGCATGTGAGGAATTAGGAGTGTCTGTTCAAGAATTAGAAAAACATCTATAGAAAATAATTCACCTCTGAAATCGGGAGAAAATCTGATTTCAGGGGTTTTCTCTATGTTTTGTATTTGGGTAGAATAAGGGTGGAAATTTAGTAGAATTATTTTGAGAATAAATTAAAATCTGATCAACATATTTATATTAAAAATATATCATTTATTTTATTTTAGAGATAGTTAAAAGTAGTATATAGTTGCTATATAAATTAAAAATCAAGATCTTCTTTCGCTAATAATTAGCACTATTTTAATTGAGTTTTAAGTATATTTTAAGTTCAATTAAGGCTGTAGGTATTGGGTTGTATCTCAACTGAATAAATTTTTGTAAAATAATAAAATTTCTTCGGAAAATGATTGACGTAAATTTTCATTTGTGATATTATTAATTCCGGTAAAGATACGTAATTATATTAAGATATCAATCCAAGAAAAATATACATTAAGGAGAAACTATGTTTAAAAAACTATTAAAAGCAGCATTACCAGCTTTATTCCTTTTCTCATTTGCTAACGTAAATGATGCAAAAGTAGAAGCTGCAAACAAAAAAATCAACGTAAGAGTTGATTACCTAGAAGAAGGAACTAACAAAAAATTAGCAGAAAGTGCAAAATTATCAGGAGACGAGAATGTATTTGCGACAATCTCTCTCCCTCAAAACTTAGCTAATGAATACAATATTTCAAAACGTGATTTTTCTAATGAAAGTAAAGGTCAAATCGCAGCTAACAAGATCTATGATCAAGAATTAGTATACCAAGTGTACTTCACTAAAAAGCCTGAGAGCCAAATTAGTAGACCATACACTCAAACTTACACTTACGTAACTACTCAAACACAAGCACACGTAGTAGCTACAACTCAAGTTCATAAACAACTAGTTGCTTCAGGTTCTGTAAGTCACTCTTCTACTACAAACCACACAGTAGTGACAAACCACAAACCTACAGTAGTAACTACACATAAACCAGCTCAAAGACCTACTGCAGTAGCACACAGACCAGTGGCACACAAACCAGCTGCTCAAAGACCAACAGCAGTAGCTCAAAAACCAGTAGTACACAGACCTGTTGTTCAACAAAACCACAAACCTGTAAGAAAAGCTGCTCCACAAGCGAAACGTCGTGGAAGATAGTATTTAAAGGTTAAAAATTTTAGGAAAGTAGCTAGGTTAGTTTAAAGTTAAATCAACACGTAACGAAATTATCTTGTGGCTAAACTAGTTTACATATAACATGGCGCGTATAAAATTAGCGCTAAGTCAACTAGGCTCACATTAACCTAGCTTACAGACAGATTATATTGCAGCTGCCAAATGGGAGTGCAATTTACCAGGCTCACAGCCAATTCCGGGGCACGAGTGAAATATTAATAAAACCTAAGTAGCAGAGATATAGGGTCCCTACTAGACAGAGTAGTAGGAGATTGCATATCGTAATTTGCTACTTAGTTTTTTTTATATGGAATTGTTCACGGTATTAATAAATTTAAGCAGTGTATCAACTAAGTAAATTCGAAACAAGAAAGAATATTGAGCTGGATATCTATAATAAAAAATTTAAAGAAGTGGGAAACGTAGCTGAAACTTCTCTCGTATAATTAATACAAGCCGCCTGTTAATTTTCCTGTAAAAGCAGTTAAATCGAGATAAATTCTTAGTGGTTTATGATATAATTTAGTTAATAATTGAAAAAGAGGGAGAGTTTATGAAATCAACCAACAGAAAAATAGAAAAAACTTTAGCTTGGATAGCGAATATAATTTTAATTTCAGTGGTGATTTTAATGTACACAGGATTTTTCAAGAGGCAGCTGGAAGCAATATTTTTAACTCCTGAATTTGTAAGATTTTCGCTTTCTAGTTTTGCAGATACTTTTTTTCTTTACACAAAAATTGATAGCTATAGTCTGATTGAATTTTTTATAATAATTATTAAATTATCAGCCTTACTAATAGCGCTTTTAGCGTTATTAGCGACTTTCACGATGAAACATAGAATTTTTTCGGGTGTACTATTTTTATTCTTGGCTATTATGCTTGCTGGAATAACGTCAGGAGTTGCAGTGCCTGTTTACTTATTGTATTTTATTGTCGCAATCATGTTATTTGCTAAAAAAGGCTAAATAATACTAGTTTGAGGTGTTTTGTGATATAATATAATAATATATTAAAAAAGGAGAATATTATGAAACCATTTAGCAGAAAAATAGAAAAAATCTTAGCGTGGATCGCGAATGTTATTATGATACTTGTTACAGGATTGCTATCTCTTGGAGCATTTTCTAGTCAGTTAGTAACAGCATTCAAACAACAAGAATTTGAACCGATTCTTTATAACTTATTACAAGATCCTGGAGTAGCATCATTGTTAAAAAGCACTGATCTAGACATCGTATCATTACTTGTATTATTGGTGAAAATTTATGCAGTAGTTGCGATTGTAGCTTTAGTATTAGCGCTAATTGCGTCAGTTACTATGAAAGCGAGAATCGTATCAGGAATCTTATTCCTACTTTCAGCGATAGTTATCGGAGTAATGACAGTCGGGATACTACTTCCTGTATACCTACTATACTTCATAGTGGCAGTTATGCTATTTGTAAGAAGACCACCTAAAAACACTGACAACTCAGACTTTACACAAGCAACTTCTGACAAAGTGGAAATCGACAGAGTAGAGTACATGTAAGAAAGTACCGCTAATTAGTAAAAGTATTTGAGAAATTTATAAACTATTTTATCGATTGAGCATTATCGAAGATTAAAATCATCTTCAGCTCGATATAGATAAAATAGTTTTTTTGTTTTAATAATAGTTTTCTTTGCTGATTAGTAAGCGATTCTCGAAATCTCCTTTTCGAGTCGACATTGATAAAATAGTTTTTTGTTTTTGTATTAGCTTTACATAAGGTTAAAATCATTTTCAGGCTGACATCGATAGAATTGTTTTTTTAGTAGCTTTATTTAAGATTAAAATCATCTTCAGGCCAACTCTGATAAAATAGTTTTTTGTAATGGCTGCACATGTTGCTAAATAAGTGATTCCCAAAAGCCCTTTTACTTAGAAAATAAAATTTAATATTGAGATTATCTAAATATAAAAAATAATTTTTTATAGACATATTTTACTGACAAATTGTAATAATAGAATACGTCTTAAAAAAGCGTAAAAATCTATTGTTTTAATGGATTTAAAATAGATAAATCTTTGATAAATAGTAGGTTTTATAGTATAATTATTAGGATGAAGTATTTTTATATAGGTTCGTAATATGATTGAAATAATTGTAAATTCTAGGAGTAAAAAAAGTCTTATTGAACTAGAAAAAATAGAGCGAGTTTTAAACGAAAAGAAGTTACCTTATAGAGTGCTAAAAACCTCTAAAAACAAGAATGCAGGAGACCTTATGAACGAGATTCACGGGGGTGAGTTGATAGTGATCGGTGGCGATGGAACTATTAACGAAGTGATAAATAATTATCACGGTAAAGAAATTATCTATCTTGCATACGGTTCGGGTAATGATCTTGCGCGGTCTATAGAGTTCAAAAAAGATGTTGAAATAAGTCGATTATTAGAATCGAAAAGGTTTATTGAATATGATGTAGGTGTTGTTAACGATAGAAAATTCTGTTCGGGATTTGATATCGGTTTTAATGCTGACATCATAAAAAGAGCTAATGGCTCAAAGTTAAAGAAATATATAGGCAAGTATATCTATCTTCTTCAAGGAGTAATAGGTATTTTAATGCTGAAAAAATATAAAGCGAAAATTTCATGGGATGATGGAGAAATCACGACCGACAAGCTGTATTTGCTTAATGCGATGATTCAACCTTATGAAGGTGGCGGGATAAAATTCGCCCCGAATGCGACAGGTCAAGATGGAAAACTTCACATAATGATTATGGAAAATATGTCTTTAATAACCTTTATTTATAATTATTTATGCCTACTTTTAAAACAACACAACAGGTTAAAGAAGGTACGATGCATAAAAACAGATAAACTAACAATAAAAACAAACCAAGAATACTTCCAGATTGATGGAGAATTAGTAAACAGCGAAGAAATCTTGAAACTTAGCTGTATTAGTAAATTTTATAAATTAAAAAGGATGGAAAAAAATGAGTAGAAATTCAAATAACCGTAACTCTAGGGCCGAATCTGGTATAGGAGCTTTTGAAATCGTCAATGGAGTATTGACAGTTTTACTAATTATACTCGGAGGTCTAGTTAGCTGGACGATGCTGAAGTATGACTTTCTAAATTTTAGAGGGATTAACTACGGAATAATCGGAGTAATAATCTTAGCGATAATACTAGCAATATTCCTTGTAATTAAGAAAAAAGCGAGAATATTCAATGCGATAATGTTAATCGTTATGAATATTGCCTTGGTCTTTTCTTACATGCAGTTTAGAACAGCAATCAGCTTATTCGATAACTTAAACAGTAATGCAGCAGTAAGTGAGTATACTATGAGCGTCGTTGTTATGAAAAACGATGTAGCTGAAAAACTTGCAGACTTAAAAGGAGAGGCAGTGGCAGCTCCAGTATCTGCAGACGGTGAAAACATTAATAAGCTGATGAAAGAGATTCGCGATAAAGAAAAACAAAGTCTAAATCTTACAGAATCTAAAAACTACATCTCAGCTTATGAGGAATTAGCCGCAGGAACTAGCAG
Organism: Gemella sp. 27098_8_149; assembly: GCF_041433745.1. Taxonomy (NCBI): domain Bacteria; kingdom Bacillati; phylum Bacillota; class Bacilli; order Caryophanales; family Gemellaceae; genus Gemella; species Gemella sp. 27098_8_149. Next base: position 18,445 of record NZ_JAPWCB010000008.1, read on the forward strand.
AGCGATGATTCTTAATAGTTCATTCGAAGATCTTATTACTAGTCAACATGCAGATTTCAGAGATAAAACGAAAAAAATCTATGAATACAAAATAACAAAATCAGTAAATGCGAAAGCAAAACAAAACGCGGGTGATGCTTTCAATGTCTATATAAGTGGTATCGATACATATGGACCAGTATCTAGTGTCAGTCGTTCAGATGTTAATATTATTATGACAGTTAACAAAAAAACTGGAAAAATCTTATTAACGACAACCCCACGTGACTCTTATGTGAAAATCGCCGATGGTGGAAATAACCAATATGACAAACTTACACACGCAGGACTGTACGGTGTAGATTCTTCAATTCATACGCTAGAAAATCTTTATGGTATTAAAATAGATTACTACGCTAGACTTAACTTTACATCATTCCTAAAACTAATTGATGTAGTTGGAGGGGTAGATGTGTATAATGATCAGGCGTTTGTATCTCATATTGGAGGGAAAAATTTTCAACCGGGACTACTACACATGGACTCAGATACTGCTCTTTCATTTGTACGAGAAAGATATGGTTTAACTGGTGGAGACAACGACCGTGGTAAAAACCAAGAAAAAGTTATTACTGCGATAATTAAGAAAATTACTTCAAAACAAGGATTATCAAATTACCAAAGTGTTATTAAAGAACTAAGTGAATCAATTCAAACAAATATGCCGCTTGAGACAGCTATGGGACTTGCGAATGAGCAGCTTAGCGCAGGCAAAGATTATAATGTAACATCACAAGCATTAACTGGAACAGGAAGTATGGGGTTACCTTCGTATGCAATGCCTGGAGCTACATTATATATGACACAAATAAGTGAACAAAGTTTAACAGAAGTTACAGAAAATATTAAAGAAGTATTAGAAGGTAAGTAGATGAAAGACGGAATTAGAATGATAGACATACATTCCCATGTAGTCTTCGGAGTAGATGACGGTGCAAAAACTGAAAAAGATACTCGTGATTTACTAGAAGAAAGTTATAGACAAGGTGTTAGAACTGTTATCGCAACACCTCACAGAAGACGCGGGATGTTCGAAACAGATATAGAAATAATTAGAGAAAACTTCAAACGAGTAGAAGAAATCGCCACTGAAGTAGCAGAAGACCTAAGAGTATACTTAGGTAGTGAAGTCTACTACAAAGAAGGAGAAATCGAAAAAATCGAAAGTGGAGTATATCCAAGATTAGCGGAAACGGACTACGTACTTGTAGAGTTTCCATATGAAATGCGTTATAAAGAAATCCACAGAGCACTGAATAAAGTTATATTGCTTGGACTAACTCCAGTCGTAGCGCATGTTGAAAGATATAACGATGTAGATGAAAAAGGTGTTCAAGAATTAATTAACATGGGTGCATACATCCAGGTTAATGCAGCTAGTGTTCTAAAACCGAAGCTTATCGGTGATAAACACAAACACTACAAAAAACGTGCTAAAAAGTACTTAGATGAAGAGTTAGTTCACTTTATCGCGAGTGACATGCACAATATGGATTCTCGAAGAACGTATATGAAAGAAGCATATGACATTATTGAGAAGAAATACGGGCCGACGATTGCCTATGAACTATTCGAAAAAAATCAAGAAAAATTATTAATGAATAAAATAATATAAAGAGAGGATAAATAATTATAATGGATAATCAAGAAAAAGATTTAATACAGTTAGATATTATGCTACTGTTAAGAAGAATTTGGGAGAAGAAGGTATTAATAGTATTAGTAACATTACTATTCACTGCAGCATCACTTGCTTATAGTATTTTTCTAGCTACACCGCAATACTCATCTACTACGAAAGTATACGTAGTTAACCAAAAGAAAGATGATAAAGCAATCACAACACAAGATGTTCAATTAGGTTCGCTATTAGTAAAAGACTATAAAGAGATAATTCTTTCTAACAAGGTTATGGAAGACGCGGCAGAGAAAAGTGGAACAGGAATCACAGCTAAGCAATTAGCAGGGAAAGTTAGTGTAGATGCACCGAAAGATACACGTATTATCTCAATCACTGTTCAAGATAAAGATCCACAAGTAGCTAGTGACTTAGCAAATACTGTAAAAGAAATCTCAGCAGATCAAATCAAAGAAGTAACAAAAATTGATGATGTAACAACACTAGAAGAAGCAAAAGCAGCTACTGCTCCAAGTTCTCCAAATATTCCTAGAAATGGTATTCTAGCAACAGCATTAGGATTTATCTTAGCTGTAGCGGGAGTAGTATTATTCGAGCTACTTGATGATAGAGTTAAGAGGGCAGAAGATATTGAAGAAACAATGGGATTAGTACTTTTAGGTGTAGTTCCAGATACAAAAACAGGAAAGAGATAGGATAAGAAAACATGGCACAAATTAATTTACTAACAAATCAAAAAATAGTTGATCCTAAAAATGATGAATATTACAACGCCTTACGTACGAATATCCAATTTTTAGGGAAAGATAAAAAAGTAATCGCAATTACATCGGCTTCTGAAAACGAAGGGAAAAGTACAGTATCGATTAACCTAGCTATTTCATTAGCGAAACTAGGTCTTAAAACTATTCTAGTTGATGCTGATACACGTAAATCTGTAATGGCAGGTCGTTTCAAGTTTAAACACAAGATTAGTGGGTTATCAAACTATCTATCAGGAGTTTCACCTATTGAAGATGTTATTTATGAGACTGACGTAGAGCATCTTAATGTTATTCCAGCTGGTCAAGTACCACCAAACCCAACAGGATTATTACAAAATAAAAATTTCAACATTATGATTGAAGTATTTAGAGAGTATTATGATTATGTAATTATCGATACGCCGCCGATTGGACAGGTAATAGATGCGGCTATCGTAGCTCCAAAGACTGATGGGATAATACTTCTAGTAGAAGCAAACCGCGTTAAGAAGAAAAGTATAGAAAAAGCCAAGGAACAACTAGAAAAAGGTGGAGCTGAGTTCTTAGGCGTAATCTTAAACAAAGTTAACTCAAATGAACTAGGTTATGGTGGTTATTACGGTCATTATGGTAGTTATGGAATAAAAGGGAAAAAAAAGTAGTAAGGAAGGAAAATAAATAAAATGGAAAAGAACTTAGTTAATAGTCAGTTCGAGGGAGTAAGAAGTAAAACCAGTTATTTATTTTTCAAGAGATTATTTGATATATCTATAGCATTGGTAGGGATGATAGTGTTAGTAATAGTTACTATCATCCTAGCTATCTTTTACAGTTTTGGAAAAAATAAAGGGAAAATATTTTTTTCTCAGGAAAGAATAGGTTTGAATGGTAAAAGATTTAAAATTTATAAATATAGATCAATGGTAGAAAATGCTCAAGAAATTTTGAAAAGAGATCCGAAACTTTATAAAAAATATATAGAAAATAGTTATAAACTTTTACCAGAAGAAGATCCAAGGATGACTAGATTAGGTAGATTTATAAGAAAACATAGTATTGATGAAATTCCACAATTTATTAATATCCTAAAAGGAGACATGAGTTTTATAGGACCTAGGCCTGTTATAGCAGAAGAGTTACTTCAATATGGAGAAAGAGCAACAAAATTTTTATCTGTTAAACCTGGAGCAACAGGGTGGTGGCAAGTTAGTGGAAGAAGTGAAGTAGGTTATCCAGAAAGATGTGATGTAGAATTGTATTATGTGGATAATTGTTCATTGAAATTAGATGTAAAAATATTTTTCTTGGAATTAAAAAGAATAATAACAAGGGATGCTGCGTATTAACGTTGATTAAGTAGTTAAATAAAAAAAGACTGTGTTTCGTCGCCAAACTAAAACACAGACTTATATAAGTGAATATAGACATATTAACATAAAAATAGAAAAAATGGAAGTGAGAGGATTAAATTTAACGATGAAAATTAGAATATTAATAGCAACACATAGAGAGTTTACTCCTCCTAAAGATGAGATTTATCTACCAATTCATGTTGGTGCTGAAGGTAAAGGAGAACTTGGTTATCAAAAAGATAATATTGGTGAAAACATATCGTGTTTAAATCCGTACTTTTGTGAATTAACAGGTGTATATTGGGCATGGAAAAATTTAGATGCGGAGTATATTGGATTAGATCACTATCGTAGATATTTTAGTACTAAAAAAGTAAAATATAAAGATGGTATGGACATAAGTGAAGTAGTTTTAGATAAGAAAAGTACAGAACAATACTTAAAAGAAGCGGACATATTAGTTCCGAAATTAAGAAAATATTATATTGAAACACTTTATAATCATTATGCAAATACACTAGATGGTAGTCATCTTGATAAAACAAGAGATATTATTTTGGAGATGACACCTGAGTATATTGAGGCCTTTGATAAAGTGATGAAACAATCTAGTGGACATATGTTTAATATGTTCATAATGAAAAAAGAATTACTCGATGAATACTGTTCATGGTTATTCCCGATTTTATTTGAACTGCAAAATAGAATAGATGTTTCTAATCTTACAGCTTTTGAAGCAAGATTATTTGGTAGGGTAAGTGAACTGCTATTTAATGTTTGGTTAGAACAGAAAAAATATAAAGTTAAGGAAATCCCATTTTTTGATGCCTTTGAAGTGGATTGGATTAAAAAAGGTGGAGCGTTCTTAAAAGCAAAATTTTTAAAAAAGAAATATAAAGAGAGTTTTTAGAGTATGAAAGTTACTGTAATAGGTCAAATAAAAAATAAGAAAACAGGGCTTGGAAAAGCGATTAATGATGTTATAAAATATATTATTGAGAAAAATAGTAAAATTACAGAAATAGATATTACAAATAATAAATTATTTTTCAATGTAATAAAAAAAATTATTACTAGTGATACAGACGTTTTTTATTTTACCCCATCAGGTTCATTTGGGGGTAATATTAGAGATTCTATTTATTTGTTTTTTATGATTACAAAACGAAAAAAAATTGTAACTCATTTCCACAATAGTGCTTTTGGAAAAGTGATAAATAGTAATGTATTTATAAAAATAGTCAATAAATATTTATATTCTAAAGTGGATAAAATCATAGTTTTAGGAGAAAAATCAAAAGCTATGTTTACTTCACTAAATATACCGGAGAATAGATTTGTTGTTATTAGAAATGGTATAGATAATTATTTATTTATAGAAAAAGATAAGCTTAAGGAAAAATTTTTAAGTCCGGACATTAATATTGTTTATTTTAGTAATATGTTGGAAGAAAAAGGTTATAAGATAGTTCTAGATGTTGCAGAAAAAATGAAGTTAGATGATAGGTATAAATTTTATTTCTCGGGAAAATTTTTTGATATATCACTAGAAGATGAATTCAAGAAAAAAATTAAAAACTTACATAATGTTACTTATATAGACGGAGTATATTGTGATGAGAAAAAAACTTTATTAGAAAAAATGCATTATTTTATCTTACCTTCCAAAGATGAGGCTTTACCGATTAGTATGTTGGAAGCAATGGCTAACGGTGCATATATAATAGTTAGTGATGTGGGTGTTATTTCTGAAGTTATTAATAAAAATACTACAAAATTATTGTCAGAAATAAATAATAATACACCTATGTTAATTAAAAATGAAATTCTAGATACGTCTAACAAATTAGGAGAATTAGAGTTTAAAATAGAAGAATTAAAGAGAAAATACTCTAATGAAAAAATACAAGCTGAGATTTTTGAAGTTATAAAGAAATTAATCTAAAAGAAAGGATATTTTGAATGGAAAGTAAATTATTAACAGTTGTGATACCAACATATAATATAGATAAATATATTGGAACATGTATAAACTCTTTCAAAAATGTAAGTTCACAATTTTACAAAGATTTTGAGTTGATTGTTGTAAACGATGGAAGTACAGATAATTCATTGCAATTAGTTGAGTCATTAGCCAAAGATAGTGATTTAGACATTATAATTATTAATAAAGAAAATGGTGGGCATGGATCAACTATAAATACAGGTATTAGAGAAGCTAAAGGTAAATATCTGAAGGTTGTAGACGGAGACGATTGGATAGATGTACATAATTTTGAAACATTTTTATCAAAATTAAAAGAAATTGATGTAGATATGGTGATTACAAATTATACTGAACAACATATCTACAATGAAACTACAAAAACTATAGATTTTTCTGGTAAATATCAAGAAAACGTAATAATCGAGAGTATTCCGAATGAGAGAATCCCGATGCATGCGTTAACTTATAGAACAAATATATTGAAATCAAATAATATAAATATAAGTGAGAAAACATTTTATGTAGATATGGAATACACTTTATTACCTTTAAAGTATGTTAACAATTATATTTATTTAAATTTAAATATATATCAGTATTTCTTAGGTAGACCAGATCAAAGTATGAATGTTAATATAATGAAGGAAAAATCTGATCATCATTTAAGAGTGTTATCGAAGATTTTAGAATTATATAATGAAATAAGGGGAGATAAGAAATTAGAACATATTGTAAAAAATACATTAAAATATTTGCTAAATACACAAGTATTATTGTTATTAGCTAAAAATAATAAAAAAGATATAAACAGTATATTTGAAATGTGTGAAAAACAAAACTATAGATGGGAAATAGATATGGATAAGAAAATAACAACTTTAATGTATTTAAACTATAAATCTAATAATCTATTTAATTTTATTGTTAATCCTATAGTTAATAGAAAACAAAAAGAATTAGGTGAAAGCTATGTTAATTAGTGTGGTTATACCTATTTATAATGTTGAAGAATACTTACATTATGCGATAGAAAGTTTAAATAGACAGACATATAAGAATTTTGAAGTTATCTTAGTAAACGATGGGAGCACTGACGGTTCAGGAAAATTATGTGACAAATATTCAGAGGAATACGATAATATCAAAGTTTATCATAAATCGAATGGTGGACTTTCAGATGCTAGAAATTTTGGAGTACAAAAAAGTAGTGGAGATTTTATTACATTTTTAGATCCAGATGATTTTTTAGATGAATATGCATTAGAACTAATGTATACTTTACAAAAAAAATATAGTGCAGACGCAGTTTGTACAAAAATGAGAGATGTTTATGATTATGAGGATTATAAAAAGGAAAGTAGAATAAAGAAATATTATACTATAGATGATGCTGATATATATATATATGACAATATAAAGGCATTAGAATTGATGTATTATAATCAAACTGCAACAGTATCAGCCTGTGCTAAATTGGTAAAGAAAGAGTTTTTACTGGCTAATCCCTTCCCTAAAGGTAAAATATATGAAGACTTGTATATGATAGCAGAATTACTGAAAGACATGAGTAAAATCGTGATAACACCTCTTGAAACATATAATTATTATCAAAGGCAAGGTAGTATAGTAAATTCTAAATTTTCGAAAAAACAATATGATTTTTTTGAAGCAATTGATAATAATAAAAAGATCATAAGTATGTATTTTGATAATAATAAAAGTTTGGTTAGTGCTATAAATGCAAAAGAGAAAATGGGTGTATTCAATATACTGTCTAATGCTCATCAATCAAGTAAAGAGGATGTAAATATTATTAGAAAAATAATATCAAAAAATTTCCTTGATATACTAAAAAATAAAAATATAAGTTTGATATTTAAAGTGAAGTACTGTATGTTGCTATTTTCACCAAGAATTTTTTATGGAACTAAGAACTTACTTATAAAGGGGAGAAAATAATATGTTGTTATTTATAATTTCATTTTTACTATTCCCTGTTTTGACCACACCATTTTTACTCGTCCCTATCGTTCGTAGGGCAAGATATAGGAATATATATTATATTATTTTTATTATTGGAATATCAATAATTTCGCTAAGATATATACCTTTCCCAACAGATGATGGTGCTTATCATTATGGGGCTGCATATCATTTTTCTACATATACAAATGTATTTACATGGTTTATAGATCTAATGAATGGTGAATTAAATTCTACATATGATTATCAAAATTTTCCTATTTATGCATTGTTATTGTATATTTTTAGTGGTACACATACCTATTCATTAATAAGTTTTACAGTTTGTTTTATTACATTTTATTTGTATGGAACTATAATCTTAGATATTGACAAAAGATATAGATTAACAAAAGGATTATTTTTATTAGGCTTTTTAGGAATTTTGTTATTAAATAATTACAGATATACAACTAGCGGAATGAGATACTGTTTGGCTGTTGGTATTATGACATATTTATTTTATCTTGAGAGTAAACATGATTTTAAATATGGTAAATATTTATTTTTATATTTAATACCAGTGATGATACATCCTGCTATTGCTATCTATATCGTTCTAAGACTATTAATATTTATTTTAAAAAAAGTGACTTTATTGAAATTATTAATAACAGTCAGCATTTATCCATTTTTACTATACGTTTTACCCTTGCTTTTAGGGAATATAGGTGGATATGGAGATATGATTGTAAATAAATTGGCAGTATATAAAGAGAATGATGCTTATGCGGAGTTCTTTCAGACAACATTAACTGCAAGAATATATGTAGGTATTTTTGTATCATTGGTTTATATATTATTGTATCTTTTATTTAGCGCTAAAAGAAAAGATGATAGATTTTACGGATTTCATATCTTGACATTTTATATGTCTTTATTAAGTATAAGTATGGCTACGTATCAAAACATAATAGATAGACATATATTTTTACTATTACCTATGATACTAATATCATTCTTAATGTTTTTAATTACTGATATTAAGTATGCAAAAGATACTGGTGTATATGTTATAATCATTGTGATTTTAATAGGACTTGTTATTACGGGAATATTTTATAATAAGAACTTTTTAGAATTAGTAGAACTTACAGATTATACATATACTAGAATTTTCACTAATAATTTTATTGAATATTTTAGCGATTTGCCGGTATATAGATAGGAGGTATTCTATGAAACAAGCATATTTAATTATTGCACACAACAAAATAGAACAATTAAAATTTTTAGTATCTTTATTAGATTATGAAAAACATGATATTTATATTTTATTTGATAAGAAATCTAGAGTTACTGAAGATGAGAAAAGTCAAATAGAGAGTGTTGTAAAGAAATCTACTATATATTTTACAAAAGAGATACCTATATACTGGGGAGATTATTCATTAGTAGAAGCTGAATTAGAATTAATTACATCTGCTATGAAGAATAATGCCTATAGTATGTATCATTTGTTATCAGGTGTAGATTTACCACTAGATACTGCAGAAAATATCTATAAATTTTTTGATGAAAGAAAAGAGTATAATTTTTTAACAATGGTATCTGAAGAATTGTATAAGAATAATAAGGTATATGAGCGAGTAGCTTTTAAATATCTAGTACCTTACTTATCTAGTAGAAGTGTTAATAATAAAATCCTTAGAAAGATAGTAAGTATTTATAGAAAATTTGAAATTGGTATTCAGAGGAGACTGAAAGTTGACGTTTTTAGAAAATTCAATCTAGATTTAAAATATGCTTCAAACTGGTGTTCGTTAAATAATAAAGCAGTTCAAGTATTAGTAGAAGAACGAAAATTTATAGAAAAAGTTTTTAAACAAACAATAGTTAATGATGAATTGTTTATTCCAACAATATTGGAAAAAAATAATTTATTGAAGAGTGTATATTCATTAAAACCTACAAATGATCAACCAACGGATTTTCAGGGGAATCTACGTTATATTAATTGGTGGGATGGTGAGCCGTATACTTGGACTACTTCTGAAAATGACATAGAACAGTTGATATATGCCAAAAGAGAAGGGCATTTGTTTTCTAGAAAATTTGATTTTGATAAGTATCCAGATACAAAAAATAAGATAATTGAAATAATAAATTATGAATAAAACTGTATATTGTTAGGAGGAGCTATGTATAAAATATTAGTTTGTGGATTAACCTCAAATCTAGGAGGCATAGAAAAAGTAGTATTGAATTATTATAATTCGATGGATAGAAAAAAATTTGGTGTAGATTTCCTTTGTTTAGATGATAAGAAAGTAGGATTTTATGAAAAGTTTGAAGAAATAACTGTTAGGCCCATAAATTATTATACTTTACCTAAACCAGGAAGGAATCCAATTTTATTTAAAAAAAAATTAGATTTATTTTTTAAGGAACATGCTAAAGAGTACGATGCAGTATGGGTTAATCTTTGTCAACTTTCAAATATTGAGTATTTAAAAAAAGCCAAAAAATATGGAATAAAAAAAAGAATTATTCATTCGCATAATGGAAATGATGATAGTAAGGGACTCAAGAAGATATTACATTGTATTAATAAAAATAAAATAGACAAATTCGCTACAGATTTTTGGGCATGTAGCGATGAAGCTGAAAAGTGGATGTTTCCAAACAAAGTTAGCAACAGAGTAAAGATGATTAAAAACGCAATCGATGTTAAAGAGTATTTCTTTGATTTTAAAAAGAGAGAGTTATTGAGGGAAGAATTAGGGATTTCTAATGAAGAATGTGTTATTGGGCATATTGGTAGAATTAGTTATCAAAAAAATCAAAAGTTTATATTATTAGTCTTTAGAGAATTGTTAAAAAGACGTTCTAATGATAAATTACTATTAATTGGTGGTGGAGATGATTCAGAATTAAAGAAACTTGCTAGTGATTATGGAATAAAAGATAATATAAGATTTTTAGGATTGAAGAATAATGTAAAAGATTATTATAGTGTCTTTGATGTATTCTTTTTCCCTTCAAATTATGAGGGTTTACCAGTTACTTTGTTAGAAGCACAAGCTAATGGTATACCAATTTTAACCTCAAGTGAAATTAGTAAACAGGTTATCATTAATAATAACTTAGAAATGTATTCGTTAACACTAAAGGCTAGTTTTTGGGCAAAAAAATTGGAAAATATTATAGAAAATGGATCGAGAGTAGATAGAGAAGTTATTGAGAAAAATTTTTTTGAAAGAGGATTTGAAATAAACCAAGAAGCAAAAATTTTAGAGAATATTTTAATGAAAAAATAAAATCTTTATAATTTTATTTAATGTTAGGAGAACATGATGAATACAACATATATATGTGCAACAAACTATCATATTTTGATAACTCTACTAAAAATAGATTTTAAAAGTAAAGTAAATTTATTTGTACCTAACTCGAGCGAATTTGATGTGATTACCACGAATCTGAAAAAAGAAAAAATTTTTAATAGGATAGTAAGATTAGATTTTTTTATATATAATAGCAAAAATCGAAACACTATAAGAAAAGAAACGGATAGATTACTATTAGAGTTAAATGATGTAGAAAATATATATATTTACAATGATCATATTCCTATATCTTGGGTATTGCATAAGAAAAAGATACCTTATCATGTAATAGAAGATGGATATAATTTCTTCTCCTATGAATATAAGGATTTTAGGGATGATATATTCTCAAAAAGAGTAAAATTATCAGACTACAAGAATCTTATAAAACATATGTTTATTCTTAGAAGAACAAAGGGTCCTGGTTTTAGTAAATATTGCCAATCAATAGAAGTAAATGACATGTCAGTAGTTCCGAAAGATGAAAGATATCATAAGTTTAAAGAAGTACCAAGAAAAGAATTGTTTGAGAATGTAAGTGAACAAAGAAAACAATTAATATTGCGAGTCTTTGGAGTAGAAGAACTTTCTGGAGTACAAGACAAATCTATATTAATTTTAACACAACCACTTAGTATAGATGGTCTTTTGAACGGTGATGATAAACAATATGGATTTTATAAGAGAATTTGTGATAAATATTTATATAAAGGATATGAAGTGTACTTAAAACCACATCCAAGAGATACTATTACTTATGAGGAAATGAATGGAGTGAAACTAATTGCACAGACTGTTCCAATGGAATTAATTGAGATGGTGAGTGATGTTAAATTTGAACGAATAATAACACACTCATCAACTGCGATAAACTTTCTAACATGTGGTGAAGAAAAAGAAGTATTTTATGATTTTAATACGAGAGAGTATAATGAAAAATTATTAGAAAAATACAATATAAATAAGGATGATCTATAATGAAGAAAAACAAACTATTAAGCTCTAGTTTGGCCTATACAATAGGTAATTTATTAATACAAGGATTAAGTTTTATAACACTTCCAATATATACGAGAGTAATGACTCAAGAAGACTATGGTAATTATAATTTATATGGATCATGGGTTGGAATATTTTCTATATTCATTGGACTTCAAATAACAGGAAGTTTTAGTATAGCAAAGATAAAATATGAAAATAGATTTAAGGAGTATATAGCCACAAGTACAAGTGTAGCGACAATATTTTTCATATTATTTTCAACAGTTTGTTTAATATTTAGTACATATTTAGAAAAAATATTAGGATTTTCAACAGGAATATTACTATTTATCTTAATCCAAGGATACTTCAGTCATTTACAAGGGAGTTTATCACAATATTATATTCAAACACAAGAAACAAAAAAACAACTTATATTATCATTCTTTATGTCATTTGGTAATGTTGTACTATCATTATTATTTTTATTCACATTAAAAAATGATTTCCTAGCTAGAATACTAGGAGGAATAATACCTGGGATAATAGTAGGTATAATTTTCTTAATATTCATTTATAAGAATAGTAGTGTGATACTAGATAGGAAATATGTTAGATTTATATTGATAACCTCAATTCCTTTAGTATTTCATATTCTAGGGCATAACTTACTAAGTCAATTAGATAGAATAATGATAGGAAGCTATATGTCGGCCAAAGAAGTTGCGATATATAGTTTCGGGTATTCACTTGGGAGCATAGTGTCGATAGCGTTAATGAGTATGAATACTGCCTGGATTCCATGGTTTTTTGAAGAAAAGAAAAAAGGAAATATTGATTTGATTAGTAAATATAAGGAAAGATATCTGTTAATAGGGGTATTTTTAACAATAGGATTCCTATCTGTCTTTCCGGAATTAGTTTCAATAATGGGTAGTGCGGATTATAAGAGTAGTAGAGATTTTGTGGTATTGATAGTGGTAAGTTGTTTTATAGTATTTTTATATACATTCCCAGTAAATATTCAATTTTATTATGAGAACACGAAGTTTATACCAATAGGTACTCTTCTAGCTGCTGGTATAAACTATGTATTAAACTATATATTAATTCCCAAAAGTGGTATATATGGAGCTGCGATAGCTACAGTAGCATCATACGTATTATTATTGGTATTTCATCATCTAATAGCTAGGATAAAATACAAATATAATGAAATAAGTTTTATCCAATATATAATACTTACAGGAGTAGTAAGTATTTATGGTATATTTGCAAATATATTTATAGATAATCTATTAATAAGATGGGGTGGATGTTTAGTTGTATTTATAGTATTAATTTTATACTATAGGAAGGATATAGTAGAGATATTAAGAAAAATTAAAAAGTAGAAATTTTTGTAAAAATTTAAAAGGAGAATAGTAATGAGGCCAGTATGTTTAATACCAGCACGAAGTGGATCAAAAGGATTAAAAAATAAAAATATGTTATTTTTTGATGGAAAACCATTAATATTTCATACAATAGATGCTGCAATAGAATCAGGGTGTTTTGCCAAAGAAGACATATATGTAAGTTCAGATTCACAACTATACTTAGATATATGTAAAACAAGAGGAATAAGTACAATATTAAGAGATCCAGAGCTATCAAAAGATACAACACCTTCAAACTCAGTAGGACTAGATTTTCTAAGTAGATTTGATGAAGATGTAGTGTACGTACTACTACAACTAACATCACCACTTAGAAGTGCAAAACAGATTCAAGAAGCGATGAAACTATTTGAAGAGTCAAGAGAAGAAGGTGTGGAGAATGTAGTAAGTTATGTAGAATTAGATAAATCTCCAAGGCTATTTACAAGCTTAGATGATAATAATTATATCCAAGAAAGCTTCGCCGCAGATAGAGGGTATAGAAGACAAGATGAGAAGAAATTATACAGAACCAATGGAGCCATATATATAACTACTAAATATTTTTACGAAAAAAATATAAGCTATTTAACACCTAAAACAAAAGCTTATATAATGGATAAAGAAAGTTCATATGATATTGACGATAGAAGTGATTTTATAGGAGCAATAGGGAGTAGATACTTTAACTATGAACTAAGAGAACAAAGAAACAAGAATTTTTATAAGGAAAAATATAAAGAATTCAAAAATACTGAATTAAAAGAAAATATAATTTTTGGTGATTCGAGATTAGTTAATATAGAGCTAGAAGGATACAGCAACTTAAGTTTAGGAGGTGTAACATTAGCTACTCTATTAGAAAACCTAGAGCAGTATAATGATGTATCAATTAAGAAGATGTTAGTATCGTTAGGTGTTAATGATATAATATCAAATTATAATAAAGAGATAATAAAAGAAAATTATAAGAAATTACTTTTAGAAACAAATAAAAGGAATATAGAATTAACTTTAACAACAATCGGATATGCACTATTTAGAGACAGTGTAGATAATGAAATAGTAAGAGAGTTAAATGAATGGTTAGAAAACTTTACAAGAGAGAACAAAATAAAGTTAATCGATATAAACAAAGAACTTTCAGAAGATTATCATTTGAAGTATGAATATACAAATGATGGTTTACATTATAATTGTAAGGGTGAAAATATATTATTTAATAATTTAAAATAGAATATCAGGAGGAACTTATGTACGATTATTTAATAGTAGGAGCAGGATTGTCAGGTGCAATCTTTGCTCATGAAGCAACAAAACAAGGGAAAAAAGTAAAAGTAATAGATAAACGTGACCACATTGGTGGGAACATCTATTGTGAGAACGTTGAAGGAATCAACGTTCACAAATATGGTGCGCATATTTTCCATACTTCTAATAAAGAAGTTTGGGATTATGTGAATCAGTTTGCTGAGTTTAACAACTACATTAACTCACCAGTAGCAAACTACAAAGGTAAATTATACAATCTACCTTTCAATATGAATACTTTCTACGGTTTATGGGGAACTAAGACTCCTGCAGAAGTAAAAGCTAAAATCGCTGAACAAACAGCTCATCTGCAGGATAGTGAACCTAAGAACTTAGAAGAACAAGCTATCAAACTTATTGGAACAGACGTATATGAAACTTTAATTAAAGGTTATACAGAAAAACAATGGGGACGTAGTGCAACTGAACTGCCACCATTTATCATTAAACGTCTTCCAGTACGTTTTACATTCGATAACAACTACTTCAACGATAGATACCAAGGTATCCCAATCGGTGGATACAATGTTATTATCGAAAACATGCTAAAAGGTATTGAAGTAGAATTAAATGTAGACTTCTTCGAAAACCGCGAAGAGTTAGAAGCAAGTGCGAAGAAAGTAGTATTTACAGGAATGATCGATCAATACTTCGATTACAAACACGGAGAATTAGAATACAGAAGTCTTCGTTTTGAACACGAAGTACTTGATGAAGAAAACTACCAAGGTAACGCTGTGGTGAACTACACAGAGCGTGAAGTTCCTTATACTCGTATTATCGAGCACAAACACTTTGAAAAAGGTACTCAAGAAAAAACAGTTATTACACGTGAGTACTCAGTAGATTGGAAACGTGGAGATGAACCATATTATCCAATCAACGACGCTAAAAATAATGAAATGTATCAAAAATATTTAGAAGAAGCAAAAGGTAAAGATGTTATCTTCTGTGGTCGTCTTGCAGACTATAAATATTATGATATGCATGTAGTAATCGAAAGAGCTCTTAACGTAGTAAGAGAGGAATTAAATAAATAAGAGGGAATAAGTACTCTATTCTAATACCAACTGTTATAGTTTAGTGTATAGTAGTTGGTATTTTATGAAGTGTGGTTACTCTATATTTTTAGAGTTTATTACATATGCTGAGGAAATATAATGAAAATAATAAAAAATTATTTATATAATCTTTCGTATCAAATATTAACTATTATTTTACCAATAATAACAGTTCCATATGTAACTAGAATTTTTACGAGTGAGGATCTAGGGAACTATGGATTTTATAATTCTATTGTGAGTTATTTTTCATTATTTGCGATGTTAGGGATTGGTATATATGGTACGAAGCAAATAGCTGCTGCAAGTGATGTGAATAGTACATTTTGGAATATCTATGCAATTCAGTTTGTCGCAAGTTTATTAGCGCTGTCTGTCTACTTAATAGCGGTATTCAGTATTTCACAAATGAGTACAACAATTTCATTAATTTTAGGAGTTGTGCTACTTACGAAGATGCTAGATATATCATGGTTATTTTCAGGGAAAGAAGATTTTAAAAAAATTACACTGAGAAATACTGTTGTTAAAGTGACAGGAGTAATAAGTATCTTTACTTTTATAAAAAGTAGTGAAGATCTATATCTCTATGTGTTTTTAATTGTAGTCTTTGATTTTTTAGGGCAATTTGTAATGTGGATACCTGCAAAGCAGTTTTTAAGGCGACCAATTTTTAATTTAGAGAGCATAAAGGAAAACTTACGTCCTACCATACTGTTATTTCTACCGCAAGTGGCGATATCACTTTATGTTGTATTAGATAGAACTTTACTTGGATTTTTAGGATCATACTCAGATGTTGGGATTTATGAACAAGGGCAAAAGTTAATAAGTATACTTCTTACAGTAGTTAACTCATTGGGAGCTGTTATGTTACCGAGAGTTGCGAATCTTCTTTCAGAAAGAAAAGAGAAAGAAGCACAAAATATGGTGAAATTCTCATTTATTTTGTATAATCTTATAATTTTTCCAATGATTTTTGGACTTATTGCGGTAAATGAGGTATTCGTTAAATTATTCTTAGGGGAGAACTTCCAAGATGTAAAGTATATGCTGTACATTATTGCATTTAACATTATGCTTGTAGGGTGGACGAATATTCTAGGTTTCCAAGTATTGGTAGTTAGAAATAAAAACAAGGAGTACATGTTATCAACCACGATTCCTGCATTTATCAGTGTGGCTGTTAATATTGCTGTTATTCCGTTTTTCGGATATATTGGAGCGAGTATAACATCTGTAGTTGTTGAAATACTAGTATTCGCTATTCAGTGGTATTATAGCCGTAATATTATTAACAAGAAATTATTGTTTAATAAAGATTTAGCAAAAATCATATTGTCATCTCTTGTAATGTTTGGGGCCGTGATGTTGTGTAAAATGACATTAGGATTAGACGGAATTATTGGATTAGTAATTTACCTTGCAGTTGGAGGTATCAGCTATCTAGGAATGATATTCTTACTAAAAACTGTTAATATCAGAGAGATGAAAGCAATGCTTAAGTAGAGGCTTAATTCAGGAAGATAATTATATATTTTATAGAAAACCAATTGAGTTTAATCTCGGTTGGTTTTTTATTATTTATTTGTTGAAATCTAAAGAAATTTCCATTAGAAAAAAACCACTAAATACAGTATAATTAAGAATGAAAAGAATTTGTCTAATCATGAAATAGGAGTAGTTTGGGATGAAGGTTTTTGATGCAAAATTAAAAGATGTGAAAATAATAGAGCCTGATGTTTTTGAAGATAAGCGTGGTTTCTTTATGGAGAGTTATTCTGTAGAGAAGTATAAAAAACTAGGTATAGATTTTAACTTTGTTCAAGACAATCACTCATTATCAGCTGAAGCAGGTATCGTTCGTGGTTTACATTTCCAAAGAGGAGATGCTGCACAAACAAAGCTTATTCGTGTAGTGACTGGGGAAGTATTAGATGTGGTCGTGGATCTTAGAAAAGGCAGCCCAACATACGGTCAGCGGGAGAGTTTTATACTTTCAGAACATAACGGAAGGCAACTTTTAGTTCCTAGAGGTTTTGCTCATGGTTTTGCGACATTAACACCTAATGTTAACTTCATGTATAAGTGTGATAATTATTATAATGCAGAAGCTGATGCAGGTATTGCATTCGATGATAAAGAGCTTGGAATTGACTGGCAGATTGATTTATCAAAAGCGATTATTTCAGATAAAGATAGAAACCTTCCTACATTCGAAGAATTTGAGAAGAGCAATGATTTTGTGTATGGGGAAGTGTAAAAGAAGAGTAGATTGCTTTAGAAATTATCAGTAATCTTGTGTTAAATATTTTTAAAAAGGTAAAAAAGATGAAGAATATTATAGTAACAGGTGGGGCTGGATTTATCGGTTCTAACTTTGTACATTATGTTATAAATAATCATCCAGATATTCATGTGACTGTTCTGGATAAATTGACTTATGCGGGAAATAGAGCAAATCTTACTGGTCTTCCAGAGGATAGATTTGAACTAGTTGTTGGTGATATTGCGGATGCTGAATTAGTCGACAAACTTGTCAGTAAGACTGATGCAGTAGTTCATTATGCAGCTGAATCTCATAATGATAACTCACTAAAAGATCCTTATCCATTCTTACATACGAATATTATTGGGACATATACTCTAATAGAAGCTTGTCGCAAGTATGATGTTAGATATCACCACGTATCTACAGATGAAGTATATGGGGACCTTCCTTTACGTGAAGATTTACCAGGAAAAGGTGAAGGAGTAGGAGAGAAATTTACAGCTGAAACACCTTATAATCCATCAAGCCCATATTCATCAACAAAAGCAGGATCAGACCTACTTGTAAAAGCGTGGGTGCGCTCTTTTGGGCTTAAGGCGACTATTTCTAATTGTTCAAATAACTACGGCCCATATCAACATATCGAGAAATTCATTCCAAGACAAATAACTAATATACTATCTGGAATCACACCTAAGCTATATGGTGAAGGTAAGAATGTAAGAGACTGGATTCACACAGAAGATCATTCATCAGCAGTATGGACTATCCTGACAAAAGGTAGAATAGGAGAAACTTACTTAATCGGTGCAGATGGAGAAGAGGACAACAAGACTGTTATTGAGTTAATTCTTGAGTTAATGGGGAAAGATAAGAATGCTTATGAACATGTAAATGACCGTGCAGGACATGACCTACGTTATGCAATAGATGCATCCAAATTACGCGATGAATTAGGATGGAACCCACAATTCACAAACTTCCGTCAAGGATTAGCTGATACTATCCGTTGGTATGAAGAAAATGAATCTTGGTGGAAAGAGCAAAAAGAAGCAGTAGAAGCTAATTACGCTAAAAATGGACAGTAATAAGAGTCGGCAGAGTGATGATGGAGGAGATCTTCGAATTAATTGACAATAAGAAAAGGTATGTGTTAAAATATAGGAAAGTGAATGGGAAATGTCTATCAAATTTCATCACGAAAGCCAATTGAAGGTCTAGTTCAATTGGCTTTTTATATTAATATTTAATATTCACACACAAGTGAAGTATGTGCGTCGTGAGCTAAAATGGCTACTTCTTCCCGTGATTATCTTTTAGCAGATAGTATTCTATTAAAAGAAGTATAACTCCTGATAACAAATTCACAAGGATTTGGGTAATGTCTATCTTCATTTCATCACCTCCTTTTGGAGCTAGTAGCCTATCTTTATTATAGCACTAGAAGTCATGTTGGAAAAGGTTTTCTTATTGATATTGAGATTAAAATTGCATTTTTAAGATTATGTAAACAGAAAATAAAAAAGGTGGTTGTCAAGAAAAAAGAACAGTGATTTTAAATGAAAATTGTTTGACATGATCTAGAAATATGTGATAAAGTATAGACAAGTGAATAGGAAGTAATAATACTTTTTAATATAAGCCTTAATTTTGATTTTAATCAGATTAGTGGTGAAAATCACGTATAGAGTGGAATTTATGAGCTGTGTCTAAAAGTAAGTTGATATAAATTAAGAGGATAATATTATATATTAGGATTAGTATTCCTGATAATATATTAACAAGAATTTGCAAAATACTAGTATTCATATAACCACCTCATTTCAGGCAAGGTATCAATTTATATTAGACATAAGTGAAGATGATTTACGCTGAGTTAATAGCTAAGACATGGGATAGACTATAAGAAGTGAATGATGTCTATCAAATTTCATCACGAAAGCCAATTGAACTGCTATTTCAATTGGCTTTTTATATTAATATTTAATATTCACACACAAGTGAAATATGTGCGTCGTGAGCTAGAACGACTATCTATTTCCCTTGTTTTATCATTATAGGTCATTACGTGAAGTTATAGGGAAACTTATCTTGTTAAGTACGAGATAAGTTTTTTTATTTCTGTTAACAACTATAAATTATTTTTTATTCTTCATATTTGATGTTTTACTAGTTGTTAAGTTTGTATTATATTAAAATATAGTGTAGAATAAAGTTGAAGGAAGGGTGAATTTTATAAAAATTTTCATACAAAAGTTGATTGATAAAATCTCTGTAATTTTTATAGATTTACTCAAGAAAAAAAGGGGGGGCAGACATGAATAATAAAAAAATTATAGAATTTCCTGTCAATAAAAAAGGATATACAGGAATTAGGAACAAAACGTATAGAGACTTCGAGCTTAATCATGGCTATAGTAGGATTAAATTCTCATCTGAAGAGATTGAATCTGATTTTAAGGAATCGATGAGACTTTTTACTGAATTTATTGAGAATATTGATGATCCTAATTATGCGATGTATATTGAAGATGCAATAGCTTTATGTAAGTATAATGTGGATGCTAGAGTCTGGAAAATTGTTAGTAAAGACTGTACAGAATATGAAATAGAATTAGCATTACTACGCCTAAAAGATGAAGTATACACCTTTGAAGAAGGTTATGTCGAGGGTAAACTATTTCCGATTAACTATCTTCATTTAATAGTTTGCCACCATCTTGCGGAATTTTATTTAGGGAATAAGCTATATAGCAAAGTTTGGGATGCATATAAACCTTTTTATATGGCTTTAGATATGGCTGATGAAATTTTAGTGCCGATGTATCATAATTTTATCGTAGCTAGCCTGATATTAAATGATTTTACAATGCTTAACCATTACTATAAACTTATGAACAAGCGCGGTAAAAATGATGATGTAGTTTTATTATCGAAAGTCTTCTATCACTTGATGCAAGGTGAGGAGAAAGAGGCTGTCGCATTTTACAAAAAATTGATAAAAAATAATAAATACATTTCGGATGTGTTAGATAGAATTGCTAATCCTAAACTGATAGAGTTCAGTACGGATGATGATTGTAAATATCTAGATGCGCTTAATACGGTTATAAAATTTGATTATTTCATAAATAAAGAGTATTATTTCGACTTCCTTATGCATGTAAGAGAAAGTGAATATGTAATTGGAGACGAGCTGGATAAGTATGCAGATCGTAAAGAAATAACAGTTGCTGATATGAAACGTGATAAATCGTTTATGGCAATTAGAGATACGGAATTAAAAATTATGCACGAGAACTTTTTATTAACGAAAGAGGATTTCTTGAAAATCACGAAGTCAGAATTTCTTAAAATAAAAGGTTTAGGTAAGGGGACTATCAGGAACCTACATTTAAACGGTGTAATGTTCGCCGATGATAGTGAGTTTGATATCCAGATGGATCTTATGGAGGATGACTTATGGTAAAACATGATAGAGAATTCGAAATATTGCTTAAAGAGTTTTTGAAAACTGAAGGGAAGCATTTTTCTAGTAAGGAAGAGGCTACCGAGGTATTTGAGCGTATTTACAATTTAGTCGGAGAAGGTTATGAGATAGATGCTTCTCTTAGTGATTATGTTGATGCGATTGACGAAGGGGACATGAGTGTTGTTGATAAAATTAGTGCCTTACGTGAACTTCACGAGGAAAATAAAGACGCTATTGAGAGAGCTGTAGAGTTAGAAGAGGATATCATGTATTCAGATAATGATGAAGATTCTGAACAGATGATAATAGCGGATGTTTTGGCTGAATATTATAGTAAGGCTGGAATGAATGAAGAAGCTGCGAAACTCTATGAACTTATGCTGATGGCGAATCCAAGTGATTTCCATGAGGTTATTGATCTCTTGACGCTTATGTATGTTCGACTAGATAGAGAGAATTCATTAGTGGATCATATCGATTGTTTCGATTATGAAGAATCAGAAGCTACATTGCTATTGTTAAGTATCTTTGGTATAAATCAAGAAAGATTTGATGAAGCACATTATTATATGACCAAACTTAAAAAACTTAATAAGTATGTAGGTAATATATTTAAAGGTGGATTCAATAAAGTTTTAGATTATATAGTAGGAGCTTCTGGTAATGCGAAAGATGATAATAAGGAAAAAGCTTTTGAAATGCACTTTGCAGCTGATATCGCTAAAGAATATTTAACTAATAAATATCATTATGAATTGTTAGAGAAATTCTATAGAGAAGATATAGAGAAAAAACAAAGACTGATTGTTGAAGGACGTAAGTCTGTGTCTAAAGAAGATATGAAAGAAGATCCTGTTTTTAAAGGTATGGAAAAACAATTGAACAAATTCATCGATGTAGAATTGTATAATAAAGAAATTATCGAATGTTATACAGAAAAAGAACTGAAAAAACTAGATGGTATCGGAATAGGCATTATCAAGAAACTAAAAGATAATGGCGTTAAGTTCAAAGAAGAATAGGATAGATTTATCTTTCGAGGGATATGTATATACAAATATAGCATAGGAAACGTAGTTGTCTAACTTGGTAGTATATATAAAATCAATACGCGAGAATTTGTCTATACAAATAACCGGAAAAAGGGTATGTGGTGTATTTTTGTATATACAGATAAAAAGAAGCTGTGGTTCAATATTCGGGATATTTGTATATACAAAAAATAAAGATCTGGGAAGAAGGAGTGGGAGTGACTCAAAAATCATGATTTCGTAGAAATCGGTTTTGTCGAGTCACCCCCGCACAGTTTATTAGATATCTAAAAAGCTTTTATAAAGTGAATTTAGATATCAATAAACCACTGCGTCTATGAACTTTCATATACACTTTGTTTAAGTTTAGGACCTTTTTGTCAGCCCCGACTCGTAGTTTCCCAGATTTTTTTATTAATCAAAATGGAAAAAAGAATCAAAATTTCCAATTTGGGAAGAAAAAGAGAGTTCAAAATGGAAAAAAGTGTCAAAATTTCCAATTTGAGATTGGAAAAATAGTTCAAACTGGAAAAAAGGGTCAAAATTTCCATTTTGGAAAGAAAAAGTAAGTTCAAAATGGAAAAAAAGGTCAAAATTTCCATTTTGGAATCAGGGGGAAGTGCTCCCTCACACCCGTAATAAGTTATAACAAAAAATCTCCCATATTGCTGGAAGTGATTCGAAATCGTGATTTCAGAGAAACAAGATTTTGTCGAATCATGCCCAACCTGTATATGGGAGGCTTTTAAATTTCTATTTAGTTTTATCTTTTTGAATACTCTACAGCTCTTGCTATTTTTGGTTTTGCAGGGTTCTTGTCGATATTGTTTTCTTCTAATAATTTCTCAAATGCGACTAATCCTGTTTTATAATCTTTTGTCTCGAATTCTAATTCATAATCGATGATATCGTTGATAAATGTTGTCTCATCAAGTACCAATAAGCCCTCTTTTAAAGCAACTTCGTGTCTTAATGTCTCGATTTTTTGAATCAGCATAGGAGTTTTGATCTTCACATTCATTCGCTCTAGTTCAGCGATAATTTCGTTCGGTAAAATTGGCAGTATCGTTGGCTCTTTTGGATACCTTTCATCAAGAGGCACGTTTATCTCAATATTCTGAGTTTCACCTTTTACCTTTAGAGTCATCTCTGTTTTTTTATTTGTATAGCGAATTCTCAGCGCAGCCCCGATTTTCTTGAAACTTTCATCTGCATCATCATAGTAGAAATTTTTGTTTATTATTTCTTCAGAATTTTTTAAGTCATATTTTTCAAATAGTATATCATATTGATCTTTTGTTAGTAAATTTTTAAATTCTATTTCTATTTCTCGCATGAAATTTCCTTTCTTTTTTCAATCGCAATAATAAATGGCGCGTTGTTTTTCTGATTAATAAATTGATAAACCAATACTTCGGCTTCTTTTTGATCAAGATTTTGAAGTTCATTTAACAATGCTTCTTTTTCTACCTTACCGTTCTCATGTCCCCAATAGACAACTATTACAATTCTCCCACCAATTTCTAGGTGGAATAAGAATTTTTTAATCGTTGCAAGTGTTGTCTCGGCTAGAGTAGTTATCTCATGATCTGCATTTGGTAGGTATCCCAGATTAAAGACAACCGCACGGATTTTTTCATCTATATACTTATCAAAATCAAAGTGTGAATCAAGAACAATCTCGCATTTATCCGTCAGCTCAGTTTCTTCGATTAGTTTTTTAGTGTTTTCTATTGCCAATTGTTGGATATCAAACGCATAGACTTTTTTAGCTGAAGTCTTCGCTAGAAACAATGTATCATTCCCATTTCCAGCAGTAGCATCAACAACGACTGAATTTTTATCAATAACTTCTTTTAATAATTTTTTGCTAAAAGCTAATACCTTATCCATATTATTGTCCTTATTATAAAATTATTTTTGTCTGTCTGCTTTCATTTCAGAAAGAATATCGCTAAGTTCGTAGTAGTTGTCGCTAGCTATTGTAAAGTCAAGTGATGTATTAATAATCTCAGCTAGTAATTTCGAATTACCACTTGTATAGTCTTCTTTATGGTTTAGGTTTGCTTTAAGACCTGCGACAAGTTTTTCTAATTTTTCTACTAAATCAGCCTCTGTAGTTTCATCATTTTCATCGAATTCTTTAGTGTAGTCTTTGATATTAAAGCTAAGTCCATCTTTTAATGGTGCGATATATAAAGCGCGTAGATTATTTACATCCTCACCAACCGCAGCTGATAGTTCATGTAGAGGTGCTGTATAAATTTTCTCGTCTTCTGCACCAGCTTGCTCAATAACTGTAACCTCATGATCATAAGGATAGAATGACATAAGTTCGTCAGAGACATTAGCCGCAGTTAAATCATCATAACATTGAGTAATAAGTAGGTGTTGCAACGGATTAACCTGTCTTAACGTCTCAAGTGCAGTAGCATCAACAAGAGAGAATCCTTCCACAGGATCGAACTTAGCCGTGTTAAAACAAGAATCTAAAAAGCTCTCTCCACCAACGATTTTCACGTCTTTATCACTGTTTATAAGCAGTTGAGTAGTCAACTCAGCGACCATAGGATGCCCAGGAACAAGATACATTACATCGTTATTCTCAGCAACTTTAAGAATATAATTCGCAATACCGTTATATGTATTTTCGAAATTTTCACTTTCTGTATAAAATCTATCACAAGTTTCAAATGTGATATTATTCTCTTCCAAGAAAGAAATCGCAGGATGCTCCTTAGTACGCGCAATAACCTTAGCATTAGTGTTATCTAATAAAAGTTGTTTAATATTTTCTTTAATGTTTGAACTATCATTCGGTCCAAGTCCAATAATATAAATCATGGGGTTCTCCTTATTGTGTACTTAGTCTATTTAATCTTAAATATCGTGACTCAAAAATTGTGATTTCGAGGGAAACTAATTTTGTCGAGTCAACCTCTTTCTATAACATAGCTATTATAACATAAATTAAGTTGTGAGTTGATAAAAATACTTATTTCAATATTATTAATTCATTGTTCAAATATTCAATCTAGTATAACTGCCGATTGTGTAAAAAATAATGATAAATCTTATATTAATAAACAAGATTGTTCACTACAGTAAAGAGAAGAAATATTTCCTTGGAAATTTATGTTTCCCTTGTGAAGATTTATGAGATATGGTGTTTTTAGAGTTAAATTATTATGAAATATAGGTGAAATATATTGTTAAAACTTTAAGATAATACGATTTTAAAAAATAGTTTAGTTAGAATAAAATATTAAATTTTTGTCTATACAAACGATTTATGAAGTAAAAATATTTTCAGAATATGAAGTCTTTAGAATACCAAAGAATATTAGATAAAGCTTGATATATTAGGATTTACATATAATTTCTAAAGTGATATAATAATATAAATACAAAGTATATAAGGAGGAATTAAATATGTCAATCAAAGCATTAAAAGTAGCAAAAGCTGCACTTAAAACACCAGGAGTATTCGCAGGAGGAGTAGCATTCGGAACTTTAGGTCTTAAACTTTTAGCAAGTAAGGATGCGAAGAAAGGTTACTCAGTTGTTTTATCAAAATTATATAAAGCAAAAGATGGAGTAGAAGGAACAGTATCAAACATCAAGCAACATGCTGATGATGTTGTAGCGGATGCTAAAGACTTATACGAAAAAGAAAAAAGAGAAAGCAATCTTCAAGAATTAGAGGAAAAATAAAATGGATTTTAAAATACTACATCTTTCAAGTGCAAGAGCGAGAGTTAGAGCTAATTTTCGCTTAACACCAGATGTAAAAGTATATTTTAAAGAACAGGCATCAAAAATCGAGAATATACAAAAAGTGAACTTTTATCAAGATGAGTACACTTTTGTTGTTATATTTAAAGAGGGACATGGTAGTTGTTTACAAGAATTCTTTAAGTTAGTAGATAAAGAAAAAGTAAGAGACTGTTATGAAAATCCAGTAGTAGTAGCTGAAGAAAGTCCTTATTCAATAATTGTAGATGCCATGTTTTGGCGTGCAATGTCTAAATTATTTGTGCCGTTACCACTAAGAGCTATTCATACATGGTGGAAAGCATCAGGATATTTAAAAGATACGTTGAAATTATTAGGACGCAAGCAAATTACTATGGAAACTCTGGACTCTGCAGCAATCTTAGTTTCATTAGCAACAGGTGCTCGTGAAACGGCAAGTTCTATTATGTTCATCCTGGAATTAGGAGAAGCTTTAAACAATTGGTCTGAGAAAAAATCTGTAAAAGTACTAGAACAAAGTCTAACTTCTATGGATAGAGAAATCTGGCTTGTTGAAGAAGAAGGTAATAGAAAAATAACTTGTGCAGAGGTGAAAAAAGGCGATATAATTCTAGTTTCAGAAGGAAATGAAATCTTATTTGATGGTATTGTGATGAGTGGGGGAGCTAGTGTTGATGAAAGTTCATTGACAGGAGAGAGTTTCCCAATTGTGAAGAATATTGGAGATGAAGTTTATTCTAACACGATAGTTGTTAACGGTGAGATTAAGCTAAAAGTAGAAAATCCACAAGTTAATGGTCGTATCCAACATTTAATTCAACTGATGAAAGATTCTGAAAGTAGAGAGGATACATATCATTACAAATATATCAAATTAGCTGACAGTATAGTAAAATATAATTTCCTAGCGATGGGACTAACATATTTATTTACAAGATCATTCGCGAAGGCGATGTCGTTCTTACTAGTAGATTACTCATGTGCATTGAAATTATCAACGCCTGTAGCATATCTAACTACTATAAAAAACCTAATTGATCAAAAAATTGTGGTGAAAAATTCAGTAACCCTTGATAAATATGAGGATATAGATACATTTGTTTTTGATAAAACAGGAACAATCACAGTATCTAAACCGTATATTCAGGAAGTGCTACCATTTTATGAATATTCTTATGAAGAAGTTCTTAGAATTGGAGCGTGTTTAGAGGAACATATCTATCATCCGATTGCCAGTGCCGTTGTAAGTAAGGCGGAAGAAGATGGAATCGAGCATGAAGAGATGCATACAGAGCTATATCACATTGCTTCAAAAGGGATAGTATCTCATATCGACGGAGAGAAAGTAGTTATCGGAAGTAGACAATTGCTAAAAGACGAAGATGTAGTTGTTACTGCTGAGCAAGAACAAATTATAGCCGAAAAACAAGAACAATATAATCTATTATTCTTAGGGTATAAAGGAAAATTAATCTCAATTTTCTGTGTAGATATCCCATTAAGAGATGAAGCTAGTGCAGTATTAACTGAACTTAGAAATAGAGGTAAAAAGGTAGTTCTTCTAACAGGAGATAATGAAATTAGAACTAAGAAAATTTTAAAAGATGTAACTTTTGATGAAGTACATACAAGTATGACACCAGTTACGAAATTTGAATATATTAAGAGTGAAAAAGAACAAGGAAGACGCGTCCTAATGATAGGTGATGGTCTGAATGACTCAGCAGCATTATCAGAAAGTGACGTAAGTATTGTTATGAGTGAAAGTGCTGATCTTTCAAAACAAATTAGTGATGTTGTCCTAAAATCAGATTCACTAAACTCATTATTACTATTATCAGATGTTTCAAAAACACTACGTGCACAAATGAGCAACAATGTTAAGAGTACCGTATCGATTAATAGTTCACTGATATTCTTAGGATTAATAAATGTATTACCATCGAACTTACTAGCATTACTGCACAATCTAACAACATTTAGTATCGTACTTAAGAATTTTAATATTAAGTAGAAAAGATCAAAAGGTGATGAGCTGATTATGTTAGGAAGAAGGTGACTCTTCTTTTGAATATGTAAACTAAATAATAAAACTCGGATCTAGGGAAATCTAGATTCGAGTTTTTGTTTTAATATTGGAAGAAATAGTAAAAAGATAGTCTCACAATAATGTGAAACTATCTTTTTACAAGTTTTATAGATTTCGAAAGGGTTGATAAGATAATTCTTACAATTATAACAAGGATTATAGTCAGTATGAAGTTCAGGACTACGACGACTGGAAACAGACTGAACCTCATATTCATATTAGTAATCTGATTTACAAAAGGATATGTAATATTATCTATAATATATGAAAGTAGGTAGGCTAATAAAGTGTTATTTGATACGAAAATGATGGCAGGTCTAAGTTTTGAATTCACATTAATATCTAGATTAAGCAACCATGAAAAGATGCATGTTGTGATAACTACAATGAAGATATTAACATGTAGCATAGATTCTAAATGTATATCAAAAAAATTATATGACAGTGTACTAATTATAAGAGTTATCAAAAATAAAATTTTTGAGTTATAGATCAAATCTTTCAGGACATTTTTATTGTAAGAGAAAGCTACTCCAATCATATAGTATATGAGTGGCCTATAGTACCACCACCAGTTAGGGAGAATGTGGTTTTTGAGACTTATCCATAAGTGATTCTTTGGCTCCATTATATTTTCTATTCCAACGTATTAAAGATGCTTTAGAAACTTTGTAACGGCTACAGATAAAGTTAATAGAGTTATTATTTCGATATATTTTTACAGCGGCTAGTCTTGTTTCTAAAGGATGAGGTATATATCGTTGTGTATTTTGTAAGTTTTCTGTTATAATAGTTTTCATAAGAGTAAATTCCTTTTTTTGATTAGTCGTAATTTCATTATACAGGATTTGCTCTTCTTTTTTTATCTTTGTCTCACATCAATTATAACACTGCAATTTTACTATATCAGTAAGCATATAAACATTGTTATTACAACATTTATATGACATAATAGAGTTACAATAATATCAAACTTGTTTATTATTTTTCAGCACTAGTATTTTTCACCAGTGCTTTTTCTCTTGACTTTATCTCATCATCGATCATATTTATTAAAAAATCATAATCGTTTTTTACCCATCCAAGTTTTCTTTTGAAATAAATTATAATAAATATAGAAACAAATATAATCATAATAATAAACAATATCACTAATATACTTATAATAATTATTTTCTTGTTGGTTTCCAAATTATCTTTCAAGTTAAATATAGTTCCATCAAGTATTTTCTTTATTTCATCTTTTCCGATGAAATATGTAGTGATTACTCCACCTAAATATGAATAAAAATTTTTTACCACTTCACTAAACTTCACTTTTTCACTAGATTCTTTTTTCTCGTTCTTTAATGCATTATGTACTTTTTTTAATCTACTAATCTCCTGATTCTTTAAAATATTAACTATTTTAATAGGATCTACTTGACTAGCTAAATTTACCATTTCATCTACTGAAAGTCGAACTGGCATATTGACACCCATAAACATAATACAGCTTTTTATACGATCCACTTTGTCTAATTTTCCATTTTTATAATTATTTTCATCCCACATGAATTTTAGTATTTTACAAAATGAATATATTAAAAAAGCAATAATTACCACTAAAGAAATTGATATAATCAACATAAATATAAAAGTGAAAATTTTAGTTGCTTCATTATACATATAATCAAAATCTAAGTTTTCCATTTAAAATCTCCTTACTTACTATTATATATATCTATTAATGTCTGATTCTAAAAAAGAGATAAAATTTTTATAAACTTTCTCATTTATATTATTAGAAAGATAATACATTATATCCTCAATTATTTTTGTTTACCATTGAACCTCAAGTTGTTTCAAAAATGCTATAAATTTGTTTTTCACATTTTTAAATTTTTCTCAATCTAATAGAACATTTGAAAAATTACCTTTTACTTCCTAAAAAACTCCCCCCTTCATATACATAACCAGTTGTATTAAACGTTGTTAGAATACAATATAATATCTCGAAAGCATGTTTTTTACTCCTTTATTGTCAAATACATTAATAAAAGTAATGCTCGCTTTTTTTCAGTATACTCTATCTTATCAACTTAGTTTATAACTTCTCCTTTTTCATCCATTATTTCAAAGTTAAAACTAATATCATAAGGAATGTAACTGAAAAATTCAGAAAGAGTTACATTAAAATAGTTACATAATTTATTTAAAGTATCATATTGAATTCCTTTTCTATCATTTCTTGTTAATGAATTTAATGTAGATCTACTTATACCAATATTATTAGAAATTCTAGTTATTTTTAATTTTCTCTGAGCTACTAGCTCATTAAAAATATTATAATTTAATTATAAACTACTCTTTATAAAAAAATAAAGACTTTTTAAAAGAATAAACCTTTTAATGAAAAAAATTAAAATATTGAGCTAGCTTAAAATTAAACTAGTTCTTTTATTTTACATTATTTAATCTCTTTTATATATGATAGATAATTGAATATATTTTTGACAATGTTTTTTAAAATTCTACAGTAAAATACAGGAAGAAAGATTTTACAAAACCTTAAATTAATGACTGTTATCCCTTGTTAGTAGTTGTCAAGACATCCAAAGTAAAACAGGGAAGCTAAAACTTTTTTGTAGTAGTAAGTTGAAGAAC
This sequence comes from Gemella sp. 27098_8_149, assembly GCF_041433745.1. Classification (NCBI taxonomy): domain Bacteria; kingdom Bacillati; phylum Bacillota; class Bacilli; order Caryophanales; family Gemellaceae; genus Gemella; species Gemella sp. 27098_8_149. The sequence goes on from NZ_JAPWCB010000008.1 coordinate 49,593, forward strand.
TTATATTAGTTGAAGTTGAAATAAATGCTTAATTATAGTATTATACTAGTGTTATTGAATTTTGAATATTATATTTTAAGGAAAGGGGGGAGTAAGTAGTGAAGAGAAACACATCGATAATAATTTCAATTGCTATACCATTGTTTATTGTAGTATTGTATAGATATTTATATGGATATATTTATCATGCTGTTGATGATGTTACAATTAATTATTCGATTTTAAATAAAGAATATATGTTACTTCCCTACATGGGAATAATATTAACCAAGATATTAGTAATATTACAGAGTTTATTTTCAAATATTAATATCTTCTTCGTTTTTTTAGTATCAGCGTATAGTATAAGTTTTTCATGTTTGCTTTATCTGCTGAGAGATAGAAAATATAAAATGGTTCTATGGATAATAGTTTTAGTAATAGAGTTTGCTTTATTAAAATATTTTACATACTCCGTGGTTGCTTATTTGTTGTCTATCTCGGGAATATTTTTACTTTATAAAGAAGAAAACATAGTTTTTCCTATTATGCTTATATTTATCGGTATCTCTCTTAGAGTTCAAATAATATCAAGTCTTTTGGCATTATGTTTGGCGATAATCATATTTGAACTAATTAGGAATAAAAAGGTAAAACGAACAGCTATATTAATTAGTACAATTTTTGTTGTAAGTTTAACCAATTGGTTATTTATACAAAGTAACGATGTAGAAAAATCTTATATAGAATGGAATGAAAAGAGTACTTTGATTAGAGACTATCCTGCTATTGATTATTCTGAAAAAAAAGAAAGTCTAGATAAGATTGGTATTACTGAAAATACATTAGTAAGTCATAATTCTTGGATACTCTCAGAAAAACAAATCTTTAGTAATGAACTATTAGATAATCTTGATAAAGTACGATCAGTATCAGAAAAATATAATTTTTCGATTAAAAAGATAATACTTGAGTACTTTTCTAATGAATTTTATAAGTTGTTTACATTTTTTGTAATTCTTGTTTTTATATTTTACAAATCTAAAAGTTATTATGGATATCTGCTATTTTTGAGTCCTTTAGCTCTGCTAGCAGCCCTAATAGTTAGACAAAGAGTAGTAGAGAGAGTCTATATACCTATCATTATTCTAGCTTTATTTATTTTTATTGTATATGGTAATGAGTTGTTTATAAAAAGAAACTATAAATTAGTGAATAATCTAGAAGGTGTTATCTTTACAATTTTATGCATACTATTAATGGATAATATATGGAGCTATGGAAAAAATGAATTGTATTGGTTTAATTATCATTCTCATGATATTAATAAGGATTATAACAATGTACTAATCAATAATAAAGATAATTTATATATTATCTCAGGATACGGAAACTTAGTTAGCTCTCAACCGAATGTAAGTAAGGTTTTTGTTGAAAAAGATAAATTAACAAAAAATATAATAACTTTTGGAACATGGCAAACATTTTCGCCTGAATATCATAGTAAATTAAAAGGATTTGGAGTGAAAGATACGAATAATATACTTTCTAGTGCGGTAAATAGTGATAATATTAAATTTATTTTGCCTAAAGACTCTAGTGTTTTCGATAAAATCAGAGTACTGTTTAAAGAAAATTATGATAAAGATGTTTACTTTGTAAAAGAAAGTGATATTTCAAATGATATGAATATATATAAATTAAGGAGTGATAAGTAGTGAGCAGTAAGAGAATTAAATATATTGATATGTTAAAGGCTTTTTGTATAATCTTAGTAATAGCTGGTCATATGGGATATACTCCAGCCAAAGTGAAATTATTATTATATATATTCCATATACCTTTATTTTTCTTTTTATCCGGGATGACTTTAAACGTAGCTAAGTATACATCGTTCTTTGAATTCTTTGTTAGAAAGTTTAAAACTATAGTTATACCTTGTTTTTTAATGAATATTTCTATATTTTCTATTAAATCATTTATCTTACAACCGCAATTTATATTGAAAATAGATATTATACATTTTATAAAAGCTATGATAGTGGCTGATAGAATGCATATTTATTATCAATTGTGGTTTTTAAATGTGTTATTCTTAGCAGAACTGGTTTGTTATTTTGCGATAAAATATAGTGATACATTATATAAATATATAATTGTATATATTGTACTTATATTATCTGGTAGTTTAGGAAAAAAACTATATGAGATGGAATTTTGGTTAATTTGGAGTTTTGATCTTGTACCATATGCATCAATATTTATTTTGTCTGGATATGTATTGAGAAAGAATCTAGCTACGCTACAAAGATATTTCAGAAAAGTATATTTTTTACCGGTTACGGTAGTAAGTATCATATGTGGAGTTTATAACACGAGAGTAGATCTATATTATCAACAGATTAATTCAATTTCCTTGTATTTTATTGCTGCTTTCTTTGGTATCTGGGCAAGCTTTATATTATTCAAAAATATACCAAATATACCAATACTAGAGAGAATTGGTGGTAACACGCTGATATATTATGCATATCATTCACCAATAGTCCTATACATTTTAGATATTATTATGGAGCAACTTGCTGGTAAGTATACGGGAATATTCGTTAGTAATTATATAATAGCCATTGTAGAACTATTTTTAGCGATAATATTGTGTGAATTGATTGCTAAGATAATTAATAATACTTTCCCATTTATTATTGGAAAATCATTTAAGACAACCTAATTTGGTTGTCTTTTTTTACTTCCGTTTCTTCTGTTATAACTAGAAATATGTTATAATAAAGGGATGGAATAAATTTGAGAAACTGTTTATAAATATTCAGTTAAATTAAGTAAGGTGAAAGATGAACATTGATAATAGATTTGACACAGAAGCGGTAAAAAAGTATAGAGCTTCGATTGAAAAGAAGAAGATATCGTTATTTCTGAAGTTGCTTTTTGATAAGGTACTTGCATTGATTTTGCTTATTCCTTTATCGCCGATAATTTTAGGAATAGCTATCTGGATAAAACTTGATAGTGAGGGGCCTGTGTTCTATAGGCAAGAGCGCATTACAACCTATGGTCGAACATTTAGAATCTTTAAGTTTAGAACTATGGTTAAAGATGCTGATAAGCTTGGAACAGCTGTTACTCAGCAAAATGATCCTCGAATAAGTAAGGTAGGTCATAAGCTGCGTAAACTTCGCCTTGATGAACTACCTCAGCTTATCAACGTACTTGTAGGTGATATGAGTTTTGTTGGAGTAAGACCTGAAGTAGCTAAATATGTAGATAAATACACTGATGAAATGAATGCGACATTACTTCTTCCTGCTGGGATAACTTCTCCAGCGAGTATTGAGTACAAAGATGAAGACGAAGTTATTGAGAAATTCAAAGACAGTGGACGTAGTGTAGATGAAATCTATGTGGAGGAAATTCTTCCAGATAAGATGAAATATAACTTAAAGTACATTGAAGAATTCGGTGTTATAAATGATATTAAAATAATGATAAGAACTGCTATTGCGGTTGTTAAATAAAGTTAGAAGATTTTTAATAATTAGGAGTTTGAGATGAAAAAATATAATATACCATTCTCTCCACCAGACATTAGTGATGGAGAAATTAACGAAGTAATAGACACTTTAAAATCTGGTTGGATTACAACTGGACCGAAGACAAAAGAATTAGAAAGAAGATTATCTGAATTTACGAATACACCTAAAACTGTTTGTCTTAATTCTGCAACAGCAGCGTTAGAGTTAACATTACGTGTTTTAGGTATTGGTGAAGGTGATGAGGTTATCGTTCCTGCGATGACATACACGGCTTCTTGTAGTGTGATTTATCACGTTGGAGCGAAAGCTGTCATCGTTGATATATCTGAAGATAGTCATGAGATGGATTATGTTGCTTTAGCTAATGCGATTACTGAGAATACTAAAGCTGTTATTCCTGTTGATTTGGCAGGTATTCCATGTGATTATGACAGAATTTTCGAAGTAGTCGAAAGTAAAAAACACTTATTCAAAGCTAATAGTGAATATCAAGAGAAACTTGGTAGAGTAGCTGTAGTAGCAGATGGAGCGCATGCTTTAGGAAGTACTTATAAAGGTAATAAAATTGGTTCTGTAGCTGATTTTACGACATTCTCATTCCACGCTGTGAAGAACTTCACTACAGCTGAAGGTGGAAGTGTAACTTGGAAAGAAAATAAAAACTTTGATAACGAAGAGTTATATAGAGAATACCAAATATATTCTCTTCATGGTCAGACAAAAGATGCTTTAGCTAAAACTAAAGCAGGATCATGGGAATATGATATTGTTATTCCTGGATATAAATGTAACTTAACTGATATTGCAGCATCTATAGGATTAGTTCAATTAGACCGTTATCCGAAACTTTTAGAACGACGTGATGATATTATTAGTCAGTATAATAAAGGATTTGAAGGAACAAGAATTAAAGCTCTAAGTCATAGTTCAGAAGATTATAAATCTTGTGGACACCTTTATATAACTCATGTTGAAGGTACTACATTTGAACAACGTGGTGAAATAATTGTAAAAATGGCAGAGCGTGGAATTAGCTGTAATGTTCACTATAAACCACTACCATTACTAACTGCGTATAAGAATTTAGGATTTGATATTGAAAACTATCCTAATGCGTATAATTATTATGTAAAAGAAATAACATTACCTTTACACACTAGACTTAGTGATGAAGATGTAGCTATAATTATTGAAAACTTCAAGGAAATAGTTGAGGAGGTAGTAGGTGAGTAGTTTAAAAGAAATACAAAATAAAAGTTTAGAAATGGCTGAATATTTTGTAGAATTTTGTAAAGAACATAACTTACTTTGTTATCTTTGTGGTGGTGGAGCTATTGGTGGACTTCGTAATAAAGGCTTTATCCCTTGGGATGATGATTTAGATTTTTTCATGCCTAGAAAAGATTATGAAAAGCTTCCAGAACTTTGGAGAAAATACGCCAAAGAACAATATTTCTTATCAAAAAGTGATAGCAATTTCGTTGATAGAAACTTATTTATCACAATTCGTGATAAAGAAACAACTTGTATAAAACCATATCAACAAGATTTAGATATGCCGCATGGTTTAGCTTTAGATGTTATTCCTTTGGATTATTATCCTAAAAATGAAGCGGATAGAAAAAAACAAGTTCGTTGGGCATTGATTTATTCACTATTCTGTGCTCAAACTATCCCTGAAAAACATGGAGCTATAATGAAATGGGGTAGTACTATTCTGTTAAGTTTAACACCGAGTAAATTACGTTATAAAATCTGGAAAAAAGCTGAAAAAGAAATGACGAAATATAAGCTTGAAGAAAGCGATGGAATAACAGAACTTTGTACAGGTCCTGGATATATGAAGAAGAAATATCCGATCGAAGCATTTGCGGATAACATTTTTATAGATTTTGAAAATACTAAAATGCCGATACCCGTAGGATATGATATCTATTTGAAAACAGCATTTGGTGATTATATGACACCTCCACCAAAAGAAAAACAGGTTCCGCATCATGATGCAGTTATAACGGATATGGAAAATAGTTATCTTAAGTATAAAGGGGAATATTATGGACGAAAAAATTAGTGTAATAGTACCGGTATACAATGTAGAACAATATTTAGAGCGTTGTGTTGATTCAATAATCAATCAAACCTATAAAAATCTAGAAATTATTCTAGTCAATGATGGATCTACTGATAATAGTGGACATCTTTGTGATGAACTGGCTAAGAAAGATAATAGAATAAGGGTGATTCATAAGGAGAATGGTGGATTATCTGATGCGAGGAATGTTGGGATAAATGAAGCGGAAGCTGAGTTAATTGGATTTATAGATAGTGATGATTATATAGATGAAGATATGTATGAAGTGCTGATAACTAATTTAAAAAGAGCAAACGCAGATTTATCTATGTGTGGGCACTATGATGTCTATAATGATGTTCCTGAGGCGCAAGTAACTGAAAAGAAAACATGGGAACTTAGTCCTCGAGAAGCTATTAAGATGGTAATGGAAGCTAAGATACTATCTGTTACAGCGGTTAATAAATTATATAAAAAGAGTTTATTTTCAGAGTTCAAATTTGAAATCGGGAAAATCGCTGAAGATGCATTTATTATGATAAAGTTATTAGATAAGTGTAATAAAATAGTAGCAACCAATGAGAAAAAATATTACTATGTACATAGAGAAAATAGTATTACTACCCAAAAATTTTCTCTTAAGTTTTTAAATGTTATAGAAGCTTATGAACAGAATAAAGAGATTATTTTAGAAAAATACCCTGAACTAAAAGAGGTAGCTCAGATGAGAATGAATTGGGCGTACTTTTATGTACTAGATAGGTTATTGTTAGATAAAGAATATAATGATAAAAAATTAGAAAATAAGTTAATATCGTATTTAAAAGATCATAGTAAGGATATTTTAACAGATTCATTATTTACAAAAGGTAGAAAAATTGGATTTGTTGCCTTATTATTGAATAGAAATCTATATAGAAAAATAATAGAGAAGAGAGGATATTAATTAGAGTATGTTAAAACTAATAGAAAAAAATTATTTTAAAATAAATATGGCATTTATTTTAATAGTTGCTGTTTATTGTATGTGTGGTCTAATAGTGCCACTACAATTTATTTCAGCTAACAAGATTGTTGCAGGGGGAATGACATTATTTGGAATTCTTTTAGCAACGTACAACTTAGTTATTAAGAAGGTCTATCTAAAAATAAAAACAATAGAATACCTATTACTATTTTTTGCTTTTAATATTATTACTAGTATGCTAGTGATATCTTATGGTTATTCTACAAATATAAAAAATGCATTAATATTTTATATTTATTTCTTAACTGTATTCCCTATATTCACAGGAATTACTAGAGAAGAAGGTAAAAAAATATATGATTACTTTTTCTATACAGTTACTGTACTTAATACTTTTGGAGTATTAGTGTCATTAATTCAATTCGTATTATTGAAAGGTTATAGAGTACATGACTATAAAGGATTATATATTAGACAAGGATTTGTAGAGTCTAGACTATTTGGTATTTTAGCAAGTCCTAACTATCTTTCTTTAATTTCGTTAATAGTGATTATATTTTTAGTTCTTAAAGTATGTAGTTTTGAGAAAGTATATAGATATATTAGTATAGTCGCTATTGTATTGAATTTTATTTATATAGTGTTATCAGGTTCAAGAACTGCGTTTATCTGTATGATGATAGCGGCTGTTATATATTCAATAGTGATGTTTTATCAAAAAGGGAATGTTAAATCGCTATTAAAAGTAGCACTGGCAATTGTTGTTGTGTTATTCAGTTATAAAGCTGTTAATTTCACTAGTGAGCAGTATTTAAAATATAACAAAGAGAGATTAGAAGTTCAAGATAAAAAATTAGAAAATAAAGATAATAATCTTTCTCTTGAAAGAACAGATACAAGTGAAGAAAATATTTCCAATAATAGATTTGCAATTTGGAAATCTACAGCATCTTTCGTACCTAAAAAACCTATTTTTGGGTATTCAGGTGGAAACTGGTATGAGATAGGTAAAAAGATGAATCCAGATGAGTATATAATAAAAGAACATTATCTTACTCATAATGGATATTTAGAAATTTTATTCTATAATGGATTGGTAGGATTTATTTCAATGGGAATCTTTGTCTTATCATTCTTTATATCAATGGTAAAACGAATATTTAGAGATAAAAAAGAAGATTTAGTAAATAAAGATTTATTATCAATGATTATGATATTAATGGTAATTCTAGTGTCTAATCTATTCTTAAGTTCTACATTTTATGGAATTTCATTGTTAGGTATCATCTTATTCTTAATGGCAGGTTATTTCTATTCTATAGTGAGTACAGACAAAAGTAATTTTAAAAAATTAGATATTGATGAAATTAAAGAAGTAGAATTAGGAGTTATGGATTATATTCATAATATTTGTAGAGAAAAAGGTATTAATTATTCATTAGCTTATGGAAGCTTGTTAGGTGCAGTAAGACATAGAGGATTTATTCCATGGGATGATGATTTGGATATTGCTTTAAAGAGGGATCAATATGATAAATTATATCAAGCAATTTTAGAAGATAATAACAGTATTTATAAGGTCGTTTCTTGGGGAAATGATTCTAGGTACCCTTATCCATTTTACAGAGTCTATGATAGTAGAACTGTTTATGAAAATAACTACATACAAAATGATATAGAATTAGGTATCTGTGTAGATGTTTTTCCTTTTGATGACTATAAAGATGTAAATAAAGAAATCACAAAATTAGATATGTATCGTAGATTATCTGTATATACTTTATATGGAATAAGAAATAAAGAAGCGGGAATAAAGAATATTATTCGTTATCTAATGTTAGTAGCATTCAGATTAACAAGGGTGAAAACATGGAATAAAAAATTAAATGATTGTTCTAAGGTTCCTGTTAATAGTGAATATATAGATTATCTAATGGAATCTAAAAAATACAGTACAAAGATAGATGCAAAAGCTTTAGATCAAGTAGTTGAATTTAAGTTTGAGGATAGAGTATATAATATACCGACAGATTATGATCATATTTTAACTACAATTTATGGTGCGGACTATATGGAGATTCCGCCAATAGAAAAAAGAATACAGCATGATGATTTTGTAGCGTATATTAAGAAGGAGAACTAGTATGTTGCAATGGCTTAAGAGGAGTTTAGCTAGTTTTTTAGGTGATAAAAAAGATGTTGTTAAAAACTTCCCTTTAATAAAAAAATTAAATGAGAAAGCTAATATTGAATTAGATTCTAAAAGAAGTAATTTGTTAAAAGAAAACTTTGAGGAAATATTGAATATTGTTTATAGTTCTGAGTTAAAGAATTATAATATTTGGTTAGATTTTGGAACATTATTAGGTTACTATCGAGAAAATGATTTTATAAGTCATGATTTAGATATGGATTTCGGAGTTCAAGTTTCAAGTTTAGAAGAATTTGAAGTCATAGAAAAACACCTTGCTAAAAATGGTTTTAAACGAACAAAAGAGTTTTATTTTGATAAAGATTTAGTTGAATTATCGTACAGCTATAAAGGACTTAATGTAGATTTTATTGTCTATAACAAGGAAGACGATAAAGTATCTTCTGATACAATATTTTTCATGACAAATGCATTAGGGAATCCTACTAGATATGAGGTTTACCACTATGAAATTCCATTCACTGGTTTAAAGGAATGTGATTTTAAAAATCAAAAAGTAAAGGTTCCAGCTAATACAGAGGAGTATTTAAAAACTTTATATGGCGAAGATTTTAAAACTCCTAATACTAACTATAATTGGAAAGAAAATCCGATTTATAAGAGTAGGGATGCAGAGTTAGCAGAGGTTGTATTGAGAAAAGATAAATAAACTAGATCTAGGAGATAGTATTATGGGAAATAGGGTAGCATTATGGGACAATTTAAAATTTTTCCTTGTAACTTGTGTGGTTATTGGACATTTTGCGGATAGATTTACCGATGTATCTAATATTTATGATAGTATATTTTTATTTATATATTCATTTCATATACCACTTTTTATTTTTATATCGGGATTGATGTTTAAAAATAAAGATATTACAAGTAAAGCGATATTTTTTATAAGTATAGGTTTTGTTTATAAGATAGTTTCAGCGGTTGCGGAAAGATTACTAGGAACAGTGAAGGTTGAATTTTTCCTAACTATGGGATGGTGGGCTTTCATGGTTTATGTTTGCTTTGGCAGCATATACTGTAATTTTAAAAATAATTGAGAAACAAAACAAGGAATATATTTTAGTGTTTTCGATAGTCTTGGCTTGCTTTGTAGGATATGATACAGGAATAGGTGATTTCCTGTATTTATCAAGGATAATAATATTCTTTCCGTTCTTTTTGAGTGGGGTATTATTACAAAAGGAAAATATAGTAGAATTTAAAAATAAAAATTCAAAATATATAGTTTTGGCTGGATTAATAGTAGTGATTTGGCTAGGATTATGTGTTTTTGAATTGGATATTTTTTATAGATTAAGATATTTATTTACAGGAAGGAATCCATTCTTCCCTCAGATAATGAGTTATGCCCCATTAGCAAGATTAGCTAGCTATATCATATCTTTTGGAATGTGCTTTGCTCTTATAATGTTGATGCCTAATAGAAGAATGTTTTTAATTACAGACATGGGGAAAAATTCTATAAATGTATATTTTTGGCATATGCATATATATTATGTTTTGAATAAGGTATTTAATATCTCAAATATATTTAATTATGGAGTTAGTGGGAAATTAGCATTTCTATTAATGGCAGTGTTATTAAGCATCGTACTGTCTCATAATATTTTTAACTTCCCAATAAAACAGATAAGAGAACAAATATTCTTAAATAAGAAAGCATCGTGATTTTAAGAATGTATAAATATCATAAAAAGAGTTAGAAGAATAAATCTCTAACTCTTTTTAATTTTACTTTTCACCATATTTATCACATAGTTTATTGTTGAATCTTTTAAGATTGTAAGAACAACTAAATAATAAATTCCACAGATCGCTATGACTGTGCAGACCATAATAAGCATGTTTAATGTAATTTCGTAAGAATTAACATGGAACACGAATTTTGTAATGAAATATATTGGAATAAAACCAAGTGATACTGCAAGATATTTGTATAGTGAAGAAAATACAGCTGATAAGTTTATCAGTTTATGTTTTTTAATGAACTGTATTTCTAGTAATACCACTAAACCTTCTGCAAGTATTGTTGTTCCAATATAGTATTCTGGTTTGAAAATATTACAGAAGTATAATGTTGAATTTAACACTACATTTAATCCACCACCGATAAAGTAAAATGAAGTTAATTTACTTTCGAAGTCATTGATGAATATAATTTGCTTTCCTAGTATCATCTCAATAGCCCAAATAATAGTTCTAATCGCAAATATACTTGTTGCTATTCCTGCCTCTAAATATTTATCTGATGAATAAATAACAGTTGCATATGTCCCTAGAATCATTATTCCGATACTAGTTGGTATCATCAGGAAGAAGAATAGGGAAGATCCTTGTCTGATTAAATACTCATATGAATCATGATCTTTTCTTCCTAAGTAATAACCTAATCTAGGAAGGCTGACATTCAGGGCTCCACTAAGCACACCTGCAATAAGCATTACTATGCTTGATGCGATAGTGTAGTAGGATATATAATTTTCATCTGGACTCTTTGTTATAAACATTCTATCAAGCAGTGTATAAAGCATATTAGCATTCGCTAATAATAACATTGTAGTAAGTGCTTTTGTAGATGTTAATAAGTCTCTGATATCAATCTTAACAAATGAAACTTCTCTTTTTATCCATAAGAAACTTAGTAGATAGTTTAGAATAGTAGTTGCACTCATTATGATTGCATACGGTATAATGTCATCTTCTGTTTTAACGAATGCGAAGATTGATACTAACATTGCGATTCGAATAAATAAAGTTTTATAGAGAATAAATGTGTAGTTTTCGTATGCTTCGTTCATCCATTCGATATTTAAAAATTGGAATAAGGCTTGAATTCCAAGTATATAGTATAAGATTTTTAAATTTTCAGTATCATGTGTTCCTACGCTAATAAATATAAAATATAGAGCAGTTATCGCAATTGACGTTACTACTGATATATAGAATAGTTTTGAAAATACGTAGTTAATTTTGTTTTTATCGTCTTTCACTTTACTTATCGATCTAATACCATAGTTATATATTCCGAATGCAGCAAGTGGTATTACAAAACTAGCCCATGTATTTGCTGTATTGAAATAACTGTAGTTAGATTTACTAAGTATTCTAGTTAAGTAAGGATTAGTGATTAATGGGAAAACTATGTTTAGAATGTTAACCATTAAACTTGCTAATGCATTAACTTTTATGCTTTTCATTTAAAGGAAATCCTTTCTAAAATTCTATTTTACATTATATCATATTTTCAATTCATTAGCTTAAAATTATAGGTTTAATAGAAGATTTTTGAAGTTTATTGTTTTTATATGATATAATAAAATAGATAATATATTGAAAAAATAGTATTTAAAAGGAGCGAGAAAATGATATACGCAGGAATATTAGCTGGTGGAACAGGAACTAGAATGGGAATAAGTAACATGCCAAAACAATTCCTAGAATTAGGTAAAAAACCAATACTTATCCACACAATTGAGAAGTTCTTATTAGAGCCTAAAATTGAAAAAATCGTAGTCGGCGTTCATGAAGATTGGGTATCTCATGCTGAAGACTTAGTTGAACAATATGTTTCAGCATTTGCTGATAGAATCATTATTACACCTGGTGGTGTCGATAGAAATACAACGATTGAAAATATCATTAATAGAATTAATGAATACAAACCTTTAACTGACGAAGATATTATCGTAACTCACGACTCAGTTCGTCCATTCATTACACTTAGAATTATTAAAGACAACATACGTCTAGCTAAAGAAAGTGATGCAGTAGACACAGTAGTAGAAGCTGTTGATACGATTGTAGAAAGCACTAATGGAGAATATATCTCAAATATTCCAAACAGAGCACACTACTACCAAGGGCAAACACCACAAAGTTTCAAATGTTTAGATTTCCTAAACTTATATAACTCATTAGACAAAGAAGAAAAACAAATACTTACAGATGCATGTAAGATATTCGTTATAAAAGGGAAAAAAGTAGCACTAGCTAAGGGAGAATACTCAAATATCAAAATAACTACAGTAACCGACCTTAAGATAGCTAAGAGTATGCTAGAGGACGAGTAATATGATAAATCAAATATATCAATTAATTAAACCGAAATTTATTAATGTAAAATACAATGAAGAGAATATAAACGATGGTAATAAAATCATCATCCGTCCAAACTACATGGCACTGTGTCACGCAGACCAAAGATACTACCAAGGGAAAAGAGATCCTAAGGTATTAGCTAGAAAACTACCTATGGCACTTATTCATGAATGTGCAGGGATAGTAATCGCAGACCCTACAGGAACTTATAAAGTAGGACAAAAAGTAGTAATGATACCTAACCAACCACCAAGACAAAGTGATGAAGAATTCTATGAAAACTACATGCCAGGGACACACTTCTTATCAAGTGGTTTTGATGGATTTATGAGAGAATTCGTAACTTTACCTAAAGATAGAGTGGTAGCTTATAACGATGTTGAAGATTCTGTTGCGGCTATTACAGAGTTCATAAGTGTAGGTATGCACGCGATGGATAGATTCTTGAAGAACTCACATAGTAAAAAAGACAGAATAGCGGTAATTGGTGATGGAAGTCTTGCTTATGTAATGGCGAATATAATAAACTACACTCTTCCTGAGTGTGAGATAATCGTAATAGGTCGCCACTGGGAGAAACTAGAACTGTTCAGTTTCGCAAAAGAAAGATACATCACAGATGATATTCCTGAAGACTTAACTTTCGATCACGGTGTCGAATGTTGTGGAGGAGATGGTAGTGGTTATGCGATAAATGACTTAATCAAGTACATTAAACCACAAGGAAGCTTAGTACTTATGGGAGTTAGTGAATATAAGGTAAATATCAACACACGTGATATCTTAGAAAAAGGACTAACTCTAATAGGTTCATCACGTTCAGGTAGAATAGACTTTGAGAAAGCTATCGAGATGCTTAGTAATAAGAAATTTGAAAGAAGATTCAAGAATATTATTGAACTTGAGCAACCTGTGAGAAATATTAAAGATATTCATAGGGTGTTTGCAACAGACTTAAATACAGCCTTTAAAACGGTGTTTAAGTGGGATATATAATAGAATAAAAATTATTTAGGTGATTCATGGAAATCTGTTAAGATGGTTTTCTGAATCACCTTTATATGTTGTAATATTAAAAATAGTAATATTATTTCTATGAATTTTTATATTTTATGTTATAATGCTAAATGATAAAGAATTAAAAAATATTTATGTGTGTTTCAAAAGAAAATAAATTTAATTCAAAGGATATTTTTAGATGTTAAAAAGGAGGACAAAGTGGATATTTTTATATTATTACTAATTTCATTATTTGTTTATCTTATACCGAAAACAGATGTTGATTATTTAAGTAATAAATCGACTAAATCACTAAAGGGACTCTTAGCTTTACTTATAATTTTTCACCATATTTCTCAAAAAGTTACAACTGGTGAAAATTTTTCGAATTTTGAATACATGGGACGATATATTGTAGCATTGTTTTTCTTCCTATCTGGTTATGGATTATATTTCCAGTATAGTAACAACGCGAATTATATGAAAAATTTCTTAAGAAAAAGATTGGTTAGAATATTTATACCGTTTTATGTTTTTATAGTTATTTATGTCATCTATAGAGCGACATTAGGGGAAGTTATTAATGTGGACTTTTTCCTATCATTCTGGAAGGATCATAACAATATAATTTATAATGGTTGGTTTATTAATAGTATAATAGTTTTATATGTTATTTTCTATATTTCTTTTGTGAGGAATAATTCAAAAACTTCTTTTTATACGCTAATAGTTTTAACGTTAGTTTATATTTTTTGGAAGGCGTATCAAGATCATGGAGATTGGGAATATGTTAGTATAATGGCATTTTTACTAGGTGTTTTTTGGATGGAAAATAGGAGTCTTATAGAAAAATGTATTGAAAAAAATTATTTTAGTTTTCTCGTTTCATTCAGTATACTGATGTATGTATTTCACCATTATGAAGTTATTATGAAAAATATTGGGATTACAAATAAATATGTTTATTATGGAATAGTCGGAAATATTTGCACAATGGTTTTCGTAGTTTATTTCTTATTGCTGACAAATAAACTCAACTTTTCAAATAAATATCTGGATTTTTTAGGAGATATATCATTTGAAATATATATGATCCATGGTTTAGTCATGTATTATTTTGGTAAGTTTTTTGTGTCATCAAATGTAAATGATGTACTTTATACTATTGTTGTTTTTTTTGTTAGTATTGTTTCTGCATATTACATAAAAAAATTAATAATAATTATTGAAAAGAATATTATGAAAGCTGTTTAATATATTTTAGAAATAGGATTAGGGAGTGACTCAACAAAATTGATTTTCCAAAAATCATAATTTTGAGTCATTCTCTTTTTTATTATCAATGAAAAATTATAGTAAAAATACTATGAGTTATCTCATTTTATGTTATAATGGTAAGTAATATTATAATGTAGAAAAGAGGCTTTACATTGAAACAACTAATAAAAAGTAAAATAGAAAAACTACTTACTGAATCTGAGGAAGTAGTAAAAGTAGAACAACTAGGTGGTATGACAAATAGTAATTATCTAGTTGAGACTACGAGTAACAAGTATATAGTTAAGTTCTTTGGTAAAGGAACTGATAAGCTAATCAATAGGATTGCGGAGAAGAATAATCTTGCGAATCTTGCTGATTTAGGTTTAGATGTGAAAAACTATATCTTTGATATTGAATCTGGAATAAAAGTAAATGAATATATTGAAAATGCAACGACTTTTGATGCACATTATCTAAAAGCAAAGAAAGAAGAAGTTGCGAATATACTAAAAAAAGTACATAGCTCTGGGAAGGTTCTTGAAGGTGAGTTTAGAGTCTTTGACGAGATTAAAAAATATGAGAGTCTGATTGAAGGGAATATCAATTATCCTTATTATGAGAAGATAAGGGAGAAGGTATTTTCTCTACAAAATCATCTAGAAGAGATTGGTGTTGATAGAAAATCTTGCCATATCGATCTTGTACCGGAGAATTTCATCGAAGATGAGACTGGTCGTGTTTACCTTATTGACTGGGAATATTCTGGGATGAATGATCCGATGTGGGATTTAGCGGCACTATTTTTAGAATCTAATTTTAGAAAAGCTGAAGAAGGAGAATTCTTCAAAGCGTACTTCAGTGAAGATACTCCAGTAAGCGTAGCTAAGATTATGATTTATAAAATTTTACAGGACTTCCTGTGGAGTCTGTGGACGATTTATAAAGAAGAACAAGGTGCGGACTTTGGATCTTATGGAAAGGATAGATACTTAAGAGCAGTTAAGAATTTGAAGGAGTATGTAGAAAGTTATGAAAAATAAAATAGGTGTATCGGCTGGACTTTTATCTGGTATGTTTTGGGGGTTAGGGCTTGCGATAAGTGCGTATATATTTTCACTTTATAATGTTTCGCCTTTTGCGGTTGCGGTAATCCATGATTTTATTAGTATTTTTGTCCTACTGGCAATTATTTTAATTAAGTATAAAAGAATTAATTTCAAGATTTTTACGAATATAAAAAGTGTTAGTGTTATTGTAGGTGCACTGCTTGCAGGACCTATTGGAATGCAGTGTAATCTATATGCGGTGAAGTATATAGGAAGTGGATTGACATCTTCGATTACAGCGATTTATCCTGCTGTGTCGGTAATACTAGCTGTGATATTTTTAAAAAATAAAGTTTCATCAAAAACAATTTTAGGGATTGCGCTTATTATTGTTGGTATTTTCATTCAAAGTTATAAGAGTGAACAGGTTGAATCATTTTACCTTGGTTTTATGTTCGCATTAATCTGTGCAGTTGCTTGGGGTAGTGAGAGTGTTCTAAGTTCATATGCGATGAAAAATAATCTTAATGAGCTTGAGACTTTATTAATTCGTCAGGTGACATCATTTTTAGCGTATTTAGTAATAATCTCATTCAACGGTTTAGGAATTGAGACGAGTCTTGATGTGAAATTCGGGGGACTTATCGTCTTCTTCGTAGTTAGTAATATGGTATCTTATATACTATACTACATGGCTATTAACAGATTAGAACCAGCGAAAGCAACAGGACTTAATGTCAGCTATGTTGTTTGGACAATATTATTCTCTATGATTTTTGTCGCGTTAGAGGTGAATTTACAATTAGTAGTTACATCTATTATTATCATACTGGGTGTTTATGTTATTGTTAGAGAGGAGTAACGAATAGATAATGAAAGCAATTATATTGGCTGCAGGTTTAGGAACGCGTCTTAGACCGATGACAGATAATACTCCAAAGGCTTTGATAAAGGTTAAAGATAAGCCACTTGTGGAGTATCAAATTGAATTTTTAAAAGAAAAGGGAATAGATGAAATAATCGTCGTTGTTGGATATTTACATGAACAATTCGATTATTTAAAAGAAAAGTATAATGTGGAACTAGTATTCAATGATAAATACGCTGAGTATAACAACTTCTACTCATTATACTTAGTTAAGGAAAAACTAGCGGACAGTTATGTAATCGATGCTGATAACTATTTATTCAAAAATATGTTTAGAGCGGATATCGATCGTTCGACATATTTTAGCGTCTATCGTGAAGATTGTGAGAATGAGTGGTTCTTAATCTATGGTGATGATTACAAGGTTCAAGATATTATCGTAGACAGTAAAGCAGGAAGAATCTTAAGTGGTGTATCTTTTTGGGATAAGGAAACTGCAGAGAAAATCGTAAGTTTTATCGACAAGGCTTATGAAAGCAATGAATTCATGAACTTGTACTGGGATAATATGGTTAAAGATAATATTGAGAAACTAGATGTCTATGTAGAAGAATTAGAACCTAATAGTATCTATGAAATTGATAGTGTTAAGGATTATAATAAATTAGAAGAAATACTGAAAGAAGAATGCGAGAATTAATCTCCATTCTTTTTTATTATTCTAATTAAGTAATAATATTTCTTGCTTATTTGTAATATAGATGTAATAAAAAATAATCTAATTGTAACCCTAAAAATGGCTTAACTATGGTATAATTATCAATGCATAACAATGAGTAAAGAGGACTATAAAAAATGGGAAGAAATAAACTGAAATTAGGATTAGGAGTATTAACAGTATTAGCTACACCAATAACTGTGAATGCAGTATCTAGTAGTGATGCTTTAGCAGCACAAGGCTGGGTTAAAACTGGAAACACTTGGTACTTCTATAATCAAAATGGAACATTAGCAAGAAACGCCTGGGCAGGAAATTACTGGTTAGGAGCTGACGGAAGAATGGCTACTAATGCGTGGGTAGATGGCGGACGTTACTATGTTGGAAGTAATGGTCTTTGGGTAAAAGGTGCTCAAAAACCCGCTGCAGCAAAACCAGAAGTTAAGAAACAAGGTTGGGTTCAAAACGGTTCAGCATGGAACTACTATTACCAAGGAAATATTGTTAGAAATGCTTGGATAGGAAGCTACTGGTTAGGAGCCGATGGAAGAATGGCGACAAGTTCATGGGTAGACGGTGGACGTTACTATGTAGGAGCAAATGGAGTTTGGGACAAAACTGTTAAAAAACAAGAAGTAGCAAAACCAGAAGTTAAAAAGAACGGCTGGGTAAAAGAAGAAAGTACTTGGTATTACTTCGAAAATGGAACATTAGCTCGTAATAAATGGATCAGCAGTACTTACTGGGTTGGAGCTGATGGTAAAATGGCGACAAGCGCATGGGTAGATGGCGGCCGTTACTACGTTGGTGCTAATGGAGCATGGGTGAAAGATGCTAAGAAACCGGAAGCAGCTAAACCTGTGGAGAAAAAACAAGGTTGGGTAAAAGAAGGAAACGCATGGTACTTCTATTACCAAGGTCAAATTACTAGAAATGCATGGGTAGGAAGCTACTGGTTAGGATCTGATGGTAAGATGGCAACAAGCTCATGGGTAGATAACGGTCGTTACTACGTAGGAGCTAATGGACTATGGGATAAAAATGCTAAGAAGCAAGAAGTAAAAGCAGCAGTTAAAAAGAACGGCTGGGTAAAAGAAGGTAACACTTGGTACTACTATGAAAATGGAACATTAGCTCGTAATAAATGGGCAGGAAACTACTGGTTAGGAGCTGACGGAAGAATGGCTACTAATGTATGGGTAGATAATGGTCGTTATTATGTAGATGATTCTGGAGCATGGGTTAAAAATGCAGGACATGGTATAAACTATTCAAGTTATTACAAAGTAAAATCATTATATATCCCTGTATATGATGCGAATGGCCGTATCTTATCTCATGTTTCTAAAGATACAGTACTATTTAGAGATAATAGATCAACTGCGAATGGCAGAATCCCTGTTCAAGTAGCGGGACTTACAGGTTATGTTAATGCTAGTCAAGTAACTGCAATCAACTCTAATGATACATTCATTCCGGATTACGTAAGTGACGGAAGATATGTTTATCACAGATACTCTCCGTACACTAAAGTAATGGTTGCTTATCACAATGCAAATATGCAAGTTGGTAAATCATATTATTCAGCAGACGGTATTAACTTCGGAACATTTAAATTGGATCATCCATTCCAATTCTCTAATTTAAAATCTAGAACGAACTATACTGCGGCTGATATTAATAGACTATATAGCATAATGGGAGCTAGTGATAGCAAATTAGCTGGTAAAGGAGCTACATTTAAAGCTGCGGAACAAAGATACGGAGTTAATGCTTTATACCTAGTGGCACACAGTGCTTTAGAAAGTGCATGGGGAAGAAGTAAAATCGCAAAAGATAAAAATAACTTCTTCGGAATAACTGCATACGATGATACTCCATATACTTCTGCGACTAAATTCGATAATGTAGATAGTGGTATTATGGGTGCTGCTCGTTGGATTAATTCAAGATATTTACATAATTCTGGATACCCAGCTAATGGAGCATACTTAGGAAACAAAGCAGGTGGTATGAATGTTAACTACGCGACTGCACCATATTGGGGTGAATCTATCGCGAGTATAATGTTCAGCGCTAATGAAAAATTAGGAAGAAAAGATAGATAAGAAAGGATAGGCTAGGTTAGTATTTTAATCTAGCTTCCTTTTTGATAAAGGAGATAACTATGTTAGTTTCGGTTGTAATCGGACTTTTGAATGAGGAAAAGTTTTTACCAAGATTAATAGAAGATTTTAAGAATCAGACATATGATCACAACAAGATTGAATTGATATTTATAGATGGAATGTCAAAAGATAAAAGCTGGGAAATATTAGAAGATTTTAAAGCTAGTGATCATGATTTTTACGATGTAGTATTGTTGAAAAATCCTAAGGTAATATTGTCAGCGGGTATGAATGTAGGTATAAAAGCTGCAAGAGGAGAATGTATCCTTAAAGTAGATTGTCACTCGCATATTACCGAGAACTTTATCGAGAATAATGTTAAAGTTATTGAGAGTGGAGAAGATGTTTGCGGAGGACCACGTCCAAATATTATCGAGAATGAAGATAATCTAAGTAAAACACTATTATTAGTAGAAGAGAATATGTTTGGTAGTGGAATAGCGAATTATCGTAAACAGACTTCTAAACAATATGTAAGTTCAGTTTTCCAAGGGATGTATAAAAAGGAAGTATTTGATAAGATTGGATTATTAGATGAAAAAGTAGGGCGTGTAGAGGATAATGAACTACATTATCGAATTAGAAAAAATGGTTATAAGATTCGTTATAGCAACGATATATTGTCATATCAATATACTAGACCGACGGTAAATAGAATGTTAAAACAAAAATATTCGAACGGATATTGGATTGGTAAGGTGAGTCATGTTTATCCTAAGGCTTTCTCTATCTTCCACTTTGTTCCTTATGTATTTGTTTTAGGAATAATCTTTAGTTTATTGATGTTGCCATTGACGAAGTTATTTGCCGTGCTTCTTGCGGTAACTTATGGCTTATTTACAATTCTAGTTACAATGATGACTATTATTAATAATAAATTCAACGCAACTATGTTGTTAATTCCAATCTTGCTATTCCTAGTGCATTTCAGCTATGGTTTGGGAACTTTAGTGGGACTAGTTAAAGGATTTAGTTGGAAAAAAGAATACAATAAAGAATAAAATATGAAATCATGAAGACAGGCTAATCTTAGCCTGTCTATATTTGTAACTAACTTGTAATATCAAAAGAGATATCTTAATGATATAATAGAAAATGCGTAAATGTATGAAAATAGAAATAAGGAGCAGGAATTTATTATGAGAAAAAATAAATGGAAATTAGGATTAGGGGTACTGACGGTATTAGCTACACCGATCGCAGTGAACACAGTAGCTGGTACTGAAGCACACGCAGCTCAAGGTTGGGTGCAAAGTGGTTCTTCATGGTACTACTATAATAATCAAGGTAATGCAGTAAGAAATGCCTGGCAAGGGAATTACTGGCTAGGTGCAGACGGAAGAATGGCGACAGATGCGTGGGTAGATGGAGGACGCTACTACGTAGGAAACAATGGTCTTTGGGTGAAAGGTGCTCAAAAACCTGCTGAAGTTAAGAAGCAAGGTTGGGTTCAAAATGGTTCTGCATGGAACTATTATTACCAAGGAAATATCGTTAGAAATGCATGGGTAGGAAGTTACTGGCTAGGATCTGATGGTAGAATGGCAACAAATGCGTGGGTAGACGGAGGACGTTACTATGTAGGTGCTAATGGAGTTTGGGATAAAAACGCTAAGAAACAAGAAGCGCCAAAACCAGCTGAGAAGAAAAATGGTTGGGTAAAAGAGGGTAACACTTGGTATTACTATAACCAAGGAATCATGGTTAGAAATGCTTGGCAAGGAAACTACTGGTTAGGTTCTGATGGTAAGATGGAGACAAACTCATGGGTAGATAATGGTCGTTATTACGTAGGTGCAGATGGTTCTTGGGATAAAAATGCTAAGAAACAAGAAGAGAAAAAACAAGGTTGGGTAAAAGACGGTAACTCATGGTACTATTACCATCAAGGTCAAATGGTTAAAAACGCTTGGCTTGGAAGTTACTGGCTAGGATCTGACGGTAAAATGGCGACAAACGCATGGGTAGACAACGATCGTTATTACGTAGGTGCTAACGGAGTATGGGAAAAAGATAAGAAGAAAGAAGATAAAAAGCCAGAAGAGAAAAAACGTGGTTGGAAAAAAGAAAACAACATTTGGTTTTATTACAATGAAGACGGAACACTAGCTCGTAATAAATGGGCAGGGAACTACTGGTTAGGTGCGGATGGTAAGCTGATTACAAATGCATGGGTAGACAACGGCCGCTACTATGTAGGAAGCAATGGGGCTTGGGATAAAGATAAGAAAAAAGAAGATCCAGTTCCAACAGGAAAACACACTGGTTGGGTTAAGAGTGGAAGCACTTGGTACTACTTCAATGCAGAAGGTCAAATGGTTAAAAATGCTTGGGCAGGAAACTATTGGCTAGAAGCTGACGGAAAAATGGCCACAAATAAATGGGTAGATAACAATCGTTACTTCGTAGGAAGCAATGGAGCTTGGGTTCAAAATCCAGCTAACAATACTAACCTAAATAGAGTTCTTGATATTGCTCGTAAATATATGGGTGTTGAAACGGGAACAAGAGAACACAAGAAAATCGTTGATGCTTATAACTCTGTAGATCCAAAACCAGTAGGATATACTGCGACGTATGATGACGACTGGTGTGATATTTTCGTTACAACAGTATTCCAACAAGCAGGGCTAAGTGACCTTATCGGTAGAGAATGTGGTGTTCAACGTCATATCGGAATTATGGAGAAAAAAGGTATCTGGAAAGGGAAAACTCAACCTAAAGTAGGGGACATCGTTACATTTGACTGGGACGGTGGAGGTTGGGCAGACCACATCGGTATCGTTGAATCAGTAAATAATGGTGTAATCACTACTATCGAAGGTAACTCTGCATTATATGCAGGAAGCACTGCGAATACAAAAGTAAACAGAAAAACTTATAACTGGAATTCTAGCTACATTAAAGGTTATGCAAGACCAGCGTATTAAGATATAGTAAATGTGCTCTGAACATTGATTATGAATGGTGACTAGATGCTATTGAAAATATCTTAGATAGATTTTCGAATATATTAAATTTATGAGAGGTAAATCGATAAAATTAATTTCTATGAAATTATGATTTTGAGTTCCTCTCATTTGTTTTTATTGATTAAAAATAGTATAATTTAAAGTAAAATTATTAGAAAAAATGGAGGTGACAGGTTTATGAAAAAAGGTATTAGTTTTGTTCTTGTAGGTAGTTTATTGCTGACTGGTGCAGGAGATGTTAAGGCTGATTGGATAAAAGATCAGCAAGGTAAGTGGGAATATTTCTCTAATGAAGACAGTATAAGTCATCTTTATGATGAAAAATCTAAAGATTTCGTAAAACCTGTAAAACTTCCACAATATTATCAAGCGGATGCGAGATGGAGTTCTAAGAGATATGGAATCTCTAATATGAAGACTACAGGTTGTGTGCCTACATCGCTATCGATGATTATTTCGGGACTAAAGGAGAATGTTACGCCTGTTCAAGTCGCGGACTATATTTATGATACATCTATGGAGATGAATACTCTGTTCACGGGAACTTCTAGCCTTGGAGCTGTTGCGGCTATTGAACACTGGGGATGTAACTACCGTGTTGTTAATTCTAAAGATGATCTAAAAGCAGCATTGCAAAACGGAAATATTGTCTATGGTGCTGTAGGTCATGGGATTTTTGTAAAAGGTTATAGCACGCACGCGATAGTTCTAAGTGGTTATCAAAATGGGAAGACTCATGCGATAGATCCAGATAATCCAGAAAGAACGAATAAATGGTACAACGTTGATGATATTTGGGATCAACGTAGTATGGAACTTGAGGATAATTCTGCGGGTGGTCCATTTATGGTAGTATATAAATAAAAGCAAGATTGTGAAGAAATTCACAGCCTTGCTTTTTTTCTTGTGATTTTGACTATTTATGTATAATAAAATTGGAGTTGGAAAAAAATCCAACTCCGAGTGTTTTTATAATATTTATTAATAGGCTTTAGTCAGCGAATCCGTTTGGATGTTTACTTTGCCATCTCCATGAGTCTTCACACATACGTTTTACATCGTACTGTGCTTCCCAACCAAGTTCTTCTTTAGCTTTTGAAGCATCTGCGTAACATGCAGCGATATCTCCTGCACGACGTGGTGCGATAACGTAAGGTAAGTCGCGACCAACAGCAGCAGAAGCACTCTTAATAATATCTAATACAGAGTATCCTACTCCTGTTCCTAGATTGTATTTAGTTAGTCCGCTACCTTTTTCTAATTTTTTAAGGGCAGCCACGTGCCCGCGAGCTAAGTCTACTACGTGGATGTAGTCACGAACTCCAGTACCATCATGTGTATCGAAGTCATCACCGAAGACATTAACTTTTTCTAATTTACCAACTGCTACTTGCATTACGTATGGAAGTAGGTTGTTTGGAATTCCTGTTGGATCTTCTCCGATATCTCCACATTCGTGTGCTCCAATTGGGTTGAAATAACGAAGTAATACAACATTCCATTCATTATCAGCTGCATAAACATCTCCTAAAATTTCTTCTAAGATTAGTTTAGTACGTCCGTATGGGTTAGTTACAGATAATGGGAAATCTTCTTTAATTGGTAATGCGTGAGGATCTCCGTATACTGTAGCTGAAGAACTGAAGATAATGTTCTTACAGTTGTGTTTTTCCATAACACGGCATAGTGTTGTAGTTCCTGCTACGTTGTTATCGTAGTACTTTAAAGGTAATTGGCAAGATTCACCAACAGCTTTTAATCCAGCGAAGTGAATAACACCAAAGATGTTTCCTTCTTTTTCAAAGATTTCGTCTAATTTTGCTTCATCACGAATATCAGCTTCATAGAATGTTACTTTTTTTCCTGTAACTCTTTCTATTACTTCTAAACTTTTTTTGTTTGCATTATATAAGTTGTCCACGACAACTACTTCATTTCCATTGTTTAATAATTCAATACAAGTGTGAGACCCGATAAATCCAGCTCCACCAGTTACTAGTATTTTTTCAGTCATAGTGTAATTTTCTCGTAAAATACGAGTCCTTCCTATAATTTTATATATTCATTTTATCGGAAGTATATGTAAGTGTCAATAAATATGTGGCTAATATTAAGATTATATTACAACTGTGGTATTTCTTTGAAAAATTGTTGATTTTATAATAAAATAATAAGATATGTATTTATGTAAACAGAATTATTTTAGAAGAAATTAAGAGGAATTATTATGAAAGTGAATAAAATGAAATTAGGATTAGGAGTATTAACAGTATTAGCTACACCAATCGCAGTGAACACGGTGGCTAGCAGTGATGCTCTAGCAGCTCAAGGATGGGTTAAGACTGGAAATGCATGGTATTTCTACAATCAAAATGGAACATTAGCAAGAAATGCTTGGGCAGGAAATTACTGGTTAGGTGCCGATGGGAAAATGGTAACTAACGCATGGGTAGATAATGGACGTTATTACGTAGACGCAAACGGAGCATGGGTTAAAGGTGCTCAAAAACCGGCAGCGCCAAAACCAACTGTAGCGCAAAAACAAGGTTGGGTTCAAAGTGGTGGAGCATGGTACTTCTACCACCAAGGTCAAATCGTAAGAAACGCCTGGGTAGGAAGCTACTGGCTAGGAGCCGATGGGAAAATGGCAACAAGCTCATGGGTAGATGGCGGACGTTACTACGTAGGAGCAAATGGTGTTTGGGATAAAAACGCTAAAAAACAAGAAGCACCAAAACCAGTTGAGAAAAAACAAGGTTGGGTAAAAGAAGGAAATACTTGGTATTACTTCGAAAATGGAGCACTAGCTCGTAACAAATGGATCAGCAGTACGTATTGGGTTGGAGCAGATGGTAAAATGGCGACAAGCTCATGGGTAGACAATGGCCGTTACTACGTAGGTTCAAACGGAGCATGGGTAAAAGATGCTAAGAAACCAGAAGCACCAAAACCAGTTGAGAAAAAACAAGGTTGGGTAAAAGAAGGTAATGCATGGTACTTCTACTACCAAGGACAAGTCACTAAAAATGCCTGGGTAGGAAGCTATTGGCTAGGAGCAGATGGTAAGATGGCGACAAGTTCATGGGTAGATAATGGCCGTTACTACGTAGGTGAAAATGGAGTTTGGGATAAAAATGCTAAAAAACCAGAAGCGCCAAAACCAGTTGAGAAGAAACAAGGTTGGGTGAAAGAAGGAAATACTTGGTATTACTATGAAAATGGAACTTTAGCTCGTAACAAATGGATCAGCAGTACATACTGGGTTGGAGCTGACGGTAAAATGGCAACAAGCTCATGGGTAGATAATGGCCGTTACTATGTGGGTGCTAATGGAGCATGGGTAAAAGATGCTAAGAAGCCTGAAGCAGAAAAACCAGCAGAGAAAAAACAAGGTTGGAAAAATGAAAACAACGTTTGGTACTATTATAATGAAGATGGTACGCTAGCTCGTAATAAATGGGCAGGAAACTACTGGTTAGGCTCAGATGGTAAGATGGCGACAAATGCATGGGTAGATAATGGCCGCTACTATGTAGGATCAAATGGAGCGTGGGTGAAAGATGCATCTAAAGATAAAAATACAAAACGTTCTATCTTCTTAGATCCAGGACACGGTGGAAGTGATCCAGGTGCAGTAAGTGGTGGAGTAAGAGAAAAAGACTTAACTCTTAGCGTGTATAATAAAGTAAGTAGTAAGCTTGCATCTTTAGGATATACAGTATTGACAAGTAGAAATGTTGATAAAGATGTAGACTTAGTAGAACGTGCGGAACAAGCTAACAACGCAAATGCAGATATGTTATTAAGTATCCACTTTAATGCTGGTGGACGCGGTGTTGCACGTGGTATCGAAACGTACTATTACCAATCTCAAGCGGATAGGGTACCTAAGATAAACAAAGAAAATCACAACAATGCTGAGAGATTAGAAAGAAGTAGAAAACTAGCTAATAAAGTACAACAAAATCTACTGTATCAAACTGGAGCGAATGATAGAGGGGTTAAACGTGCTTCATTCACAGTTCT
Source organism: Gemella sp. 27098_8_149 (assembly GCF_041433745.1). Lineage (NCBI taxonomy): Bacteria > Bacillati > Bacillota > Bacilli > Caryophanales > Gemellaceae > Gemella > Gemella sp. 27098_8_149. The sequence goes on from NZ_JAPWCB010000008.1 coordinate 76,522, forward strand.
TCGTGAGACTTCTATTCCATCAATTCTAGTTGAATTAGGATTTATAGATAATCCAGAAGAACGTAATAAAATTAAAACAAATGAATATCAAGAACGTTTAGCAAATGGTATTGTTGACGGAATTGTAGAATATTATAAATAAAAAATTTAGTAAAGAAGTTGTCGATAAATTGGCGACTTCTTTATTTTAGAATAACAAGAAATATAACCTATAATTTCTTGAAATTAAGTATTAATTATTGTAAAATGAATATTGAAATTTAAATTTAGAGTGGAATTTTTTGAGGTGAATATATTATGACAAAAAATAGATTAAAATTAGGATTAGGAGTATTAACAGTATTAGCTACACCAATCGCAGTGAACACAGTAGCTAGTAGTGATGCTCTAGCGGCTCAAGGCTGGGTTAAGACTGGAAC
>NZ_JAPWCB010000009.1:0-71921 GCF_041433745.1 Gemella sp. 27098_8_149
TGGTTCCTCCGCTTTCGGTGCTGGAGTTGCTGGCTCTTCTACTTTCGGTGCTGGTACCACTGGTTCCTCCGCTTTTGGTGCTGGGGCTGCTGGCTCTTCCGCTTTCGGTACTGACGCTGCTGGTTCCTCCGCTTTCGGTGCTGGAGTTGCTGGCTCTTCTACTTTCGGTGCTGGCGCTGCTGGCTCTTCTGCTTTTGGTAATTCCGGTTGTACAGCAGGTTCAACTATTGCTCCACCTAAAACTTCTTTATATTCTGGTTTTACTAGTACTTCTGGTTTTACAATAGCACCTTCTTTAACTTTACTTTCTGGAATATATTTTGTTCCTTCATTTATAGTTGGATTTTTTTCTACTAGCTCATATACTTTATAGACAACTTTTGCTTCAATTACATTCCCATTTAATTCATTACTATATGAAACCGACTTTTCTACTAATTCTCTTACTACACTTGTATTAGGTAGTGATCTTTCTTTTTTACTTTCTTTTGAAATAGAAGCACTGTTGTTATTTATACTTGCACCAGGTTGAACTATTTTTGATACTTGACCTTTTTTTAGATTACCTAGATTATAAGTATAATTTTTCCCATTAATTTTAGCATAAACAATAGCTTCATAAGTATCCCTAACTGCAGTTACATGAAATACTATATCTCCATTGATTTCTTCTGAACTAATTGTAAGATCTTGTGTTGTTTTATTACTACTTGCTTCTGAAACATTACCTACTCTATTCTCAGCGAATACAGCTAGTGGATTCGCTAATGTAAATAATAGTACACTGGCAGTAGCTACCTTTGATATTTTTTTCATTTAAAATTCCTCCTAAATTATTGGTTGTTCTTTATAAAAATTTTGGTTACTTTCTATTCCATTATTCTCCTATTTTTCTTATTTGTCAAGCATATAATTCCCGAAAAAATGAAAATTATTTTCATATAATTACTTTCGTATTTTCAAAGAGATAAATAATTTTAAGATTTAATAGCTATATACAATTATTTCAACAACTGATAATTTTTTATTCACATATAATCTGAAATATTTTAAATTATATAATCATCATCCTTGACATAGACTTAAATTCATGATTTAATATACCCTATAGGGGTATATAGGAGGTAAGGAAATGTTTTTTTTATTCACAAAAGTTGACAGTATTTCTACTACTGAGTTAGAAAATAAATTAAAGGAAAATATTCAACTAATAGACGTAAGAACACCTGGTGAGTTTAGAAGAGGCCACATAAAAAATGCAAAAAATATTCCACTAAATAAAATCGGTAGCTTTACTCCAATCGCTGACAAAAAAACATATGTAATTTGTCACTCTGGAGCAAGAAGTAAACTTGCAGCAAAGAAACTTAAAAAAAGAGGTTTCGATGTTGTCAATGTTAAAGGCGGAATGCATGCATGGCGAGGTAAAATAGTTTAAAATTAGACCATGAATAATTTAGCTCTGTTAAAAACATAACATGTTTCAGAGTTTTACAGTAGTTAAATTTAGTAATATGAAAGGAATTAACTATGAAAAACAATATTTCAATGAAAGATTTTTATGAAAAATATACTAATAGTAGTGAAAAACTCACTATTCTTGATGTGAGAGAAATTCATGAATACGCAGCTGGTCACATACCTTCTGCTGAAAATTTCCCTTTAAGTACTTTAGGCTCAGATTTTTCTAAATTGGACAAAGATCAAAAATACTATGTGATTTGTCAGGCGGGTGGTCGTTCTGCTAAAGCATATGATTTTCTTGATGCAGAGGGATTCGATGTTATAAATGTCGAAGGCGGTATGAATAACTGGCCTGGAGAAACAAAATAAAGAATTAAATAACCAATTAGTAAAAAACAACTAACAATTAAAATATTAAAATTCTCTATAAAATTATTACATTTCAAAAAAATAAAAGTCTTGGTCCAAAATAATCTTGGATCAAGACTTTTATTATTAATTTAGTATGCTATTTCTTTTTTACTAGATACTGTATAGCTTTTCCTATTTTTTCTTTATGCTCTTCAGGATTTTCTGTAGGATTATTAATACATTCCATAAGATTTTCTGTTATTAATAATTCAATAACTTTGTCAACACTAGAACGAACTGCACTTAGCTGAATCATAATATCCATACAATCTCGCTCTTCTTCTATCATTTTTTGAATTCCTCTAAGCTGTCCTTCAGAACGTTTTAAACGCGTTATGTACTTTGACTTTGACATATATTTTTCCTCAGTATATTTTTTTTCATTATACATTGAATAATTTATTTTGTCAAAATTTCCAAGGTAAATGTACTTCCTTTACCATATTCACTCTCTACTTTAATGTCTCCATTTAGTTGCACAGCTAGTTGTTTCGCTATAGCTAAACCTAACCCATAGCCACCTGTTTTCATATTTCTTGATGCTTCAACACGATATAATCTTTTAAAAATATTATCAAGTTCCTCTTCTTTTATACCGCAACCTTCATCAATTATAGAAATAGAAAGCATTTCATCACTAATTTCAGCAACTATTTCGATTTTTGTTCCACTTGGTGAGTATTTAAATGCATTACCTAGTAAATTAACTATTATTCTTTGTAATTTATTATAATTACTTACTATTTTTGCATTTTCTGGTATTACTTTAATAAAAATATCTCTTTGTTCTTTTTCTGCTCTTAACTTAAATTCAGACATACAATCAATTAATAATTTATCTAAAAATATTGTTTCTTTTTTATCTGCAGAATCAGTTTCTTTCACACTTAGCGTCAAATAATTTAATTCTTCAACTAATTTGTTTAATCTCGTTGTTTGACGACAAATTGTTTCTAAATAGTACTTGTATTCATCTTTTTTTATTATACCATCTAACATTCCTTCAGCTGTTGATTGAATAGAAGTTATAGGAGTTTTTATATCATGAGAAAGTTGAGCAATCATAAGAGATTTTTCTTTTTCACTTTGTTCTAGTGATTCAAAACTTTCTTTTAAGTGCTCCGCCATATCATCAAATGCAATAGATAAATCTCTAAATTCAACTGGACGTATCACTTCATCACTAATGTCAAATCTTTTCTCACTTATATTTACTGTTTTTTTCTTTAGTACATCTAATGATTTAAACACACCTTTTAGTAATGCTAGACTTATCGTCGCACCGATTAATCCTGCAATCACAGTAATTGCAACAATAAAATAGGTATCTTTTTTTTCAATTAACATTTGGTTTGAAGCCCAAAATACAGCAGCTATAGTTATTAAAAATGACAAAATATATCCAACAATAATATAATCTCTTAATTTCATTCTATATTTCCTTTCCATTTTTAAACTTGTTTTTCCATTTTATATCCTAGTCCCCACACTGTCTTTATATTTGGTGTTTTCTCTGTAGAGTATTTCATCAATATTCTCCTTAAAGAATGCACATGCACATTCAATGTATTAGCATCTTCTACATATTCATCGTGCCATATTTTTTCATATAATTCTGTTTTAGAAAAAACACGTTCTGGATTATTAGCTAATAACCACAATAATTCAAAAGATTTCACCGTTAGGTCTAGTTGTTTTCCATTGACCATCGCTATTCTACTATTATAATTTATTTCTAAATCCCCTAAAGTCGAAATACTATCTGTACTACTTTTTTCAATTCGACGTAATATGTTCCTAACTCTTAATACTAATTCTCTAGGACTAAACGGCTTAACTATATAGTCATCAGCCCCCAAGCTCAAAGCATAAATTTTATCTGGCTCAGTTGTTTTGGCAGTTATAAATAAAAAAGGTTGCTCTGCATCTAAATATTGTACTTCACTAATCAAATCATAGCCATCCATATTTGGCATCATTATATCGGTAATAATTAGTGAATACTTATTTCTTTTATATTTTTCTAATGCTTCTTTCCCATCATTAGCAATATCTATATCATAACCACCTTGTTCTAGATATCTTTTGTTTATCTCCGTTATTTCTATCTCGTCATCTACTAATAAAATTTTATTCATCATATCTTTACTCCTCCTAACAAAATAGCACTATACATTTAAAGTATAGCACTATTCCGTTAAATTCTGCAAGGTACTATCTCTCACTATTTTAAAAATATCAATTTAATTGAGATTTCCCCACATAATTCTAGATATTCAAAAAATTTTATAAAAGAGACTACTATCAAATCACACTGATTTAAATCGTTTAATACATGGGACTTACCCAAAAGTCCTAAAATTTGACAAAGTTCATATTAAAACTCGTAGACGCAGTGGTTTATTGATATCTAAATTCGCTTTATAAAAGCTTTTTAGATATCTAATAAACTGTGCGGGGGTGACTCGACAAAATCGATTTCTCTGAAATCACGATTTTTGAGTCACTCCCATTCTATTTAGTCGATTTCATTTTTTCTTCTAAGTCCTAATAAACCTAATAGACTAGCGATGATTAATCCTACTATTCCTGTAGTTGAAGAATTTGTTGAGTTTGTTGCATTCATTGTTCCTTCTGGAGCTGCACTTGTTTTTGGTAACATTCCTTTTTTCATCATATTATTGTTCATATGAGCATTCATATTTTTAGCTTTCATATCTTTATCCATATGTGCTTTCATAGTCATGTCATCTGATTTATGCATATCCATAGTTTTTCCGCTCATATTTGAATCCATTAATCCATGTTTTTTATGATCCATCATCATATTTTCACCTGGTTTTTTCTCCATTTCCATAGCTTCTTTATGAAGATTTACGGTAACCTCTTTTGTAGCTACTAAATTTGTTAAATCTGCTTTTCCGTCTTTTTCACCGTATACTTTGATTGTTGCTTTGTAGCTTTGTGTTCCATTTGCTTTTAGTAAGTCTAATAATTCTTTATCTTGTTTTCCTTGTGTTCCTGCTAAATCTACTTCATAGAAGTATAATCCATGTCCTAATTTCTCTACTGGAGGAAGAGCTGGATTTTTCGCTGATCCATTATCTGACCATGGTGCTTTATCTGATGCTTTCAAGATTAATCTTGTTAACATTCCGTCACCTGCGAATAAGTGGTAAGGAATTACTTGGTTTACTCCAGCTGTGAATGGTCCAGGGAAGTTTGCTTTATCTAAGTATTTAGCTGGTACATTAACTTCATCTTTCGTATTTTCCATTACTGCTTTTTTAACTTCTTGTACACTTGTTAATCCATTTAGATTTACATTTACATCTTTTGTAGCTACTAAGTTTGTTAAATCTGCTTTTCCGTCTTTTTCACCGTATACTTTGATTGTTGCTTTGTAGCTTTGTGTTCCATTTGCTTTAAGTAAATCTAATAATTCTTTATCTTGTTTTCCTTGTGTTCCTGCTAAATCTACTTCATAGAAGTATAATCCATGTCCTAATTTCTCTACTGGAGGAAGCGCTGGATTTTTAGCTGATCCATTATCTGACCATGGTGCTTTATCTGATGCTTTTAAGATTAATCTTGTTAACATTCCGTCACCTGCGAATAAGTGGTAAGGAATTACTTGGTTTACTCCAGCTGTAAATGGTCCAGGGAAGTTTGCTTTATCTAAGTATTTAGCTGGTACATTAACTTCATCTTTCGTATTTTCCATTACTGCTTTTTTAACTTCGTTAACAGTTGTTAATCCATTTAGATTTACATTTACATCTTTTGTAGCTACTAAGTTTGTTAAATCTGCTTTTCCGTCTTTTTCACCGTATACTTTGATTGTTGCTTTGTAGCTTTGTGTTCCATTTGCTTTTAGTAAGTCTAATAATTCTTTATCTGATTTTCCTTGTGTTCCCGCTAGGTCTACTTCATAGAAGTATAATCCATGTCCTAATTTCTCTACTGGAGGAAGCGCTGGATTTTTCGCTGATCCATTATCTGACCATGGTGCTTTATCTGATGCTTTTAAGATTAATCTTGTTAACATTCCGTCACCTGCGAATAAGTGGTAAGGAATTACTTGGTTTACTCCGGCTGTGAATGGTCCAGGGAAGTTTGCTTTGTCTAAGTATTTAGCTGGTACATTAACTTCATCTTTCGTATTTTCCATTACTGCTTTTTTGACTTCGCTAACAGTTGTTAATCCATTTAGATTTACATTTAGATCTTTTGTAGCTACTAAGTTTGTTAAATCTGCTTTTCCGTCTTTTTCACCGTATACTTTGATTGTTGCTTTGTAACTTTGTGTTCCATTTGCTTTTAATAAATCTAATAATTCTTTATCTGATTTCCCTTGTGTTCCCGCTAAATCTACTTCATAGAAGTATAATCCTTTTGTTAAATTTTCCACTGGTGGAAGAGCTGGATTTTTCGCTGTTCCGTTATCTGACCATGGAGCTGTGTCTGATGATTTTAAGATTAAGCGAGTTAACATTCCATCACCTGCGAATAAGTGATAAGGAATTACTTGGTTTACTCCGGCTGTGAATGGTCCAGGGAAGTTTGCTTTGTCTAAGTATTTAGCTGGTACATTAACTTCATCTTTCGTATTATCCATTACCGCTTTTTTAACTTCAACTGGTGTTGTTTTGTGTGTAGTCATATCTGGTGCATCCACTTTTGGTGCATCTACAGTATCTTTAGCAAGACTTAAGATATTATTTTCTGTTACCTCAGGTTTAACTTCTCTATCTGTTCCAACTACAGGTTGTTCGACTGTTTTATCAGTTTCTTTAGGTTTTACTGTTGTTGTTTCTACTGATTCAGATTTTTCTGTTGGTTTAGTAACTACATTTTCATCTACCTGCGTTTTTACAGTTTCAACTACTGGTGCTTTATCTAATTGTTTATCACTTGCGTGAGCTTCTCCACCTCCTACAATTACAAAAATACCACTTGCAATTGCTGCTGATACTACTCCAACACTAACTTTTCTTATTGCCCATTTTGTAAAATTTTCTGATTTCATAAAGTTATTCTTCATTTGTATTTTTCTCCTCTTATTAATTAATACTTTATTACCAAAACTTTTTGTTTGATGAATACAGTATACCTTATAGATATTAACTAACTATTAGTAAATGTTTAAATAATTCTTAAATAGATATTATAAAAATATTATTTTAAAAATATACTAATATATATGGTTCATCTTAGATTTCTGACAATTTCGAAAAAAGTTTTTAATTTTTTTAATAAAAAGTGTTGACAAAGAAAAAATCTTATGTTAATATTTCTTTAACAGTTTTAAAAAGCGAAGAAGTGAAGAGCAATATTACTTAATTATTAGAGACCTTTTGGTTGGTGAAAAAAAGGATTTGAGTGTATTGTAAATGGTCACAGAGCTGAACTAATGAGTATATATAAGTTAGTTCCGGTTGATAACCGTTAATAATCATTGAGGTAAGATTAAAATTTATTTTAAGATTATAAAATTGGGTGGTAACACGGTCATTTCGTCCCTTGTGTTACTACCCTTTTGTCGTATTTAAGACTGAATAAAAAAATATTTTTACAAACTAATACATAATAACATAGATAAGATGAGTAGAAAAAAGGATTTACACCAGAGAGTCTCGGTAGCTGAAAAGAGATTAATGAGTTTTTTTGAAGATGGTCTTTGAGTTTTAATTATCGAGCGGAAGTTAGATAATTACGCAGAAAATAGCGTTAAAATTTTAATGAGGTGGAAAACTAAAAAATTCAATTTATCATTTTAGATTTTCCATAAAATAAGGTGGTACCACGTATGAAACGCACGTCCTTAGACAATACTAGATTATTGTTTAAGGGCGTTTTTTATTTTTATAATTCAATATACACAAAAAGAGAAAATCTCAGGAGGAAAGAATAATGACAAAAATTTCAAGTTTAGGATACCCACGTTTAGGGGAAAAAAGAGAATGGAAAAAATTAATTGAAGGATACTGGGCTCGTACAGTTCGTCAAAACGAGTTATTTGAAGAAGCAGGAAAACTTCGTCGTCTTTATATCGAGAAACAATTAAACGCTGGATTAGATTTTATCCCAGTTGGTGATTTCTCACTTTATGATCACATTTTAGATTTATCAGTTCAATTCAACGTTATTCCACAACGTTTTGAAGGAAGAGAAGTTGATGTAGACTTATTCTTCGATATCGCACGTGGTAACAAAGATAATGTTGCATCTGCACTTAAAAAATGGTTTAACACTAACTACCACTACATCGTACCAGAATGGGAAAATGTTAACCCTAAATTAAACAATACTCGTCTATTAGACTTATATAAAGAAGCAAAAGAAATCGTAGGAGATAAAGCTAAACCAGTAATCACTGGACCAATTACATATGTTGCTTTATCTAGTGGTCTAGCTGAAGGAGAATTCGAAAAAGCTGTAGATAAATTATTACCATTATATACTCAAGTATTCAAAGAATTAGCTGAAGCTGGTGCTTCTTACATCCAAGTAGATGAGCCAATCTTTGTTACTGATGAAGGTAGAAACTACGTAGAATTAGCTCACAAAGTATACAACCACTTCAACAACGAAGTAGATGCTAAATTCATCTTCCAAACTTACTTTGAAGCTTTAGTAGAAGCTGAAAAACTTGCTGATTTACCAGTAGCTTTCGGTTTAGACTTCGTTCACGGTAGAGAAGAAAACTTAGCCAATGTAAAAGCTGGTTTATTTAAAAATAAAGAAGTATTTGCTGGAGTTGTTGATGGACGTAACGTATGGAGCAATGATTTCGAAGATAGTTCTGCATTATTAGAAGAAATTAAAGCTAACGTTGCTGAATTAGTAATTCAACCTTCATGTTCATTACTACACGTACCAGTAACAACTAAAAATGAAACTGAATTAGAAGAAACATTATTAAATGGTTTAGCATTTGCTGATCAAAAATTAGTAGAACTTAACTTACTAGCTAACAAATTAGATGGTAAAGAAGATGCAGCATACCAAAAACACGTTGAAGACTTCAATAAATTACAAAATGCTGAGTTCAGAAACCTTGAATTAGAATCAAGTGAAAATGTTCGTTCAACTCGTCCATCTGATTACAAAGTTCGTCGTGAAGTTCAAAACAAAAAATACAACTTACCATTATTACCAACTACTACAATCGGATCATTCCCTCAATCTAAACAAGTACGTCTACAACGTGCTCTATGGAAAAAAGGTGAATTATCTAATGAAGCATATGAAAAATTCATCGAAGAAGAAATCGCTCGTTGGATTAAAATCCAAGAAGATCTTGATATCGATGTACTAGTTCACGGTGAATTCGAACGTACAGACATGGTTGAGTTCTTCGGTCAACGTTTCGCTGGATTTGCATCTACTAAATTCGGTTGGGTTCAATCATACGGTTCTCGTGGGGTTAAACCACCAATCATTTACGGAGATGTAAAACACGTTGAAGCTGTTACAGTTAAAGAAACTGCTTATGCTCAAAGCTTAACTAACCGTCCTGTTAAAGGTATGTTAACTGGACCAGTTACAATTCTAAACTGGTCATTTGAAAGAACTGATATTTCTAAAGCAGAAATCTTCAACCAAATAGCTATCGCTCTTAAAAATGAAATTGAACTTTTAGAAAAAGCTGGAATTACAATTATCCAAGTTGATGAACCAGCTATCCGTGAAGGATTACCTCTAAGAGATAACAAAAAAGAAAAATATCTTGAAGAAGCAGTATTCTCATTCCGTCTAGCTACTTCATCAGTTCAAGATGATACACAAATTCACACTCATATGTGTTATTCTAACTTCGATGAAATTATCGATTCTATCCGCGCACTAGATGCTGACGTTATTTCTATCGAAACTAGTAGAAGCCACGGAGAATTAATCTCTGCATTCGAAACTGCAATCTACCCATTAGGTATTGGTTTAGGAGTTTACGACATCCACTCTCCACGTGTTCCTACAAAAGAAGAAGTACGTACAAACATCTTACGTCCACTTCAAAAACTATCTACAGAACAATTCTGGATTAACCCCGACTGTGGATTAAAAACACGTGCTGAAAAAGAAACAATCGAAGCATTAGAAGTTTTAGTTGAGGTAACTAAAGAAATCAGAAGTGAACTTGCCGCTAAATAGGAGGTTCATATGAGAAACTTACTAGAGAGATTAGAAAAAAATGTACTCGTAGCTGATGGAGCTATGGGTACAGCTCTCTATAGTAATGGATTGGAAAGTTGTCATGAATATAATAATATCTCTAATCCAGATTCTGTAGAGAAAATTCATAAGGCTTATATCGAAGCTGGAGCAGATATAATTCAAACAAATACTTATGCTGCAAAAAAATGTCAGCTAAAAACTTATGGTTATGAAGATAAGTTTGAAGAAATAAATATTCGCGCCGCTGAAATAGCTCGTAAAGCTGCTGGAGAAAATACTTTTGTTTTCGGTACTATTGGAGCTATTCGCGGTCTTCGTGAATGTGAACTATCATTAGAAACAATCGTTAACGAAACACTTGATCAAGTAAAAGTATTATTATCAACGAATAAAATTGATGCATTACTTTTTGAAACTTACTATGATCAAGAAGAAATTCGTGCTGTTTTAACTGAAACAAGAAAATTAACCGACTTACCTATTATTACTAATATTTCATTATTAGAAGCAGGTATAACTCAAAACGGAGAAAAAATTACTGATGCTTTAAGCGCACTTGTTAATTTAGGTGCTGATATAGTTGGATTAAACTGTCATTTAGGTCCTTATCATATGATAAAAAGTTTAAAACAAGTTCCATTATTTGCACAAAGCTATCTATCAGCTTATCCTAATGCCAGTTTATTACAGTTAACACAAACTATTAATGGTAATGAATACCGTTTTAGAAAAAATTCAGCTTACTTCGAACAAAGTGCTAAGTTACTTGTAGAAGAAGGTGTAAGATTAATAGGTGGTTGCTGTGGAACTACTCCTGAGCATATTCGTGCTATTAAAAAAGGAATTAAAGATTTAAAACCTGTAAAAAGAAAAATAATCACACCTTTACCAGCTGAGGAAGAACTTGTTAGAGTAGCAAATAACAAACCAACAATTGTTGATAAAGTCAAAAAACAAGTAACTATAATTGCCGAATTAGATCCTCCAAAACATTTAAATGTAGATAAATTTATAGAAGGTGCAAAAGCAATAGATAAAAAGAATATAGAAGCTATAACTTTAGCAGATAATTCTTTAGCTAGCACTCGAATTTGTAATTTGGCTGCTGCTACGTTACTTAAAGAGCACATTTCTACCCCTACACTTCTACATTTAACATGTCGTGATCACAACCTTATCGGGTTACAATCTCGATTAATGGGATTCGATCTTCTTGGAATTAATAATGTCCTTGCTCTTACTGGGGATCCAAGTAAACTTGGTGATTTCCCTGGAGCTACTAGTGTCTACGATATGACTAGTCTTAAATTAATTCCTTTCATTAAACAACTTAACGAAGGACTTGGATATAACGGGGCTTCTCTGAAAAAGACTACAAACTTCACAGTTGCTGCTGCTTATAATCCAAATGTTCGAGACTTAAGTAAAACAAAACGTCTAGTTGAGAAGAAAATTAAAGCAGGTACTGATTACTTTATTACACAACCTGTCTTTGAAGCTGAAAAAATTGAGCAATTAGCAGAATTTTCTGCTGATTATCCAGATACTCCATTCTTCGTTGGTATAATGCCAATTACTAGCTATAACAATGCTGTATTCCTACACAATGAAGTGCCTGGTATCAAGTTATCAGAAGAATTCTTAGCAAAACTAGAAGAAGTAAAAGATGACAAAGAACTTTGTCAAAAAATTGCTTTAGAAGAAAGTAAAAAGTTACTTGATGTTGCTTTAAAACACTTCAAAGGAATTTACCTAATAACACCATTCTTTAGATATGATCTTACATTAGAATTAATAGATTATGTTGAAGAAAACAAAGATAAATAAAAGTTAAATGTATATAAAGAAATCACCTAGAAAATTAGTTTCCTAGGTGATTTTTAAATAGTAACACAAAGTATTAGAAAATATCTAATACTTCGTATTACATCTTATTCTATTTGTTTCCGTATTTTTCGAAAAGTTCATCTAGAGGTTTGTACATTACTTTATTTAAGTCTTCAATTAAAAATTGTAGTTTTTGTTGAGTTTGTACAAACTCTAAGAATTTAGCATTTTCTAATAATTTTTGTTGAATTTCTTCAAATACTGATAATTCTTCTTCTGTAGGTTCATTTCCTGCTTGAGCAGATTCCATTAATTCTTTTTGTTTTGATACGAATTCTGTATATAAAGCATTAGCTTCTTCATCTGCGTATAATTCTTCAGATGCTGCTAATGAAGCTTTATACTCATCAGATTCTCTTAATGCTCTTTCAAATTCATTTGCTTTATCATAAATATTTACCATAATTATTTGCTCCTTTTATGTTGTATTCTAATTATAACATAGTTTTACCTTCTTTGACAATAAATCGTTTGCAAATTAGTAATATGCTATGTCAATTGGAGAAAGGGAATTTCTTAAAAATCGTGATTTTTAAGAAATAGATTTTGTTAAGTTACTCTCATATTTATATTATATATTCCCTACTTTATGTTAATCTTGTACTATAGCTAAACTTAAATTAAAATCCACCCTTACTCTTAACTATGAAGAAAGGCTCATCCGAAGATGAGCCTCTTATCTTAATTAAAGATATTATTTTCCTCTATTTCATTAATACCACCAAAGTTTTTGGTATCTATGTCCTATTTGTAATGAAAGATCTTTTTTATTTTGATCGGCACCGTTAATATATAATTTACCAGCTTCATACATATCAATCATTTCATTTGGTACACTAGAAATAACTATACTTCCATTATTATCACTTTCTACTTGTGAGAATTTCACACTGTAGTCTCCCGCTGGAAGATCATCAAAATACCAACGAAGAGTATATGTTTGTAATGGTACTTCCCAATACAATTCACGATAAATAAATTCATGTTCTCTTACAACTTTATTATCTTTTTTATCTATTATCTCTACTTTATACTTCGAATTGTTTTTCTCATCATATGAAGAGATATATCCTCGAACATAATTAAAACTGCGATTAGCTTTAAACGTTTGTTCTACTTCTGTATCTTTATTCACCCTAACTATTCCATCCCTTAAATAATTATCCGTTGCATAAATACTAATACCGTTAATTACACGTGAATCATAATCTAAGTTCATTGAATAAGATGGTCTTAAGAAACTATCACTTCCAACTTGAAGAGCAAATACTACTCCAAAAGCAATATAAAGTTTTTTCTTGTATTTATCAAATATGGTCGTCTCATATCTTTCTGCAAATAGTATTATACCTTTAGCTCCTAGAATGAAGATTATCGGCATCCATGCATAAACATATCTCGGTTTAGCTTCCCAGATTAAGTGGAACATAAATACCCCGAAGATAATAATTTGGAATAAGAAGCAAGAAGTAATGTATTCTTTTCTACGTTTATAGATGTAATATACCATCCCGAAAATAATCACAACATACATCATTTGCGAAAGGTATATGAAGAAACTATTATTACTTCCATAGAAAAGTTGCCACAAGAAACCATCACCATCTCTTAGTGCTCGTGTACCATTCGTATAGTTAATAGTACCATCACTCCAATTTCCTCTTACTTTAAGAACTACCATAAGTAAGTTAAGGAAGATTGGCCTATGAGTTAATCTATTAAAGAATAAGCCTAGATCATCTCTCATCTTATTTTGACTAAGATATGTAAATTGGAAATCCTGCCAATTATAACTTCCACCTTGGATACTCATTCCCATCATTACCCAGTGTAACATCGGGAACTTATATCCATCATCTTTCCAAAATCCATAGTGCGCCCACAGCATATCGAATCCTTTTCCAAAGAATACAAATGCAATTCCAAAGGTCACTAACAATAAAACTAAATTTTTATACCATTTGAAAAATAGTAAGTACACTATTAACGCTGGTAAAATAATAATTATATTACTTCTTAAGTTCCATGCAAATGCAACTAGAATAGCTACTGCTACAATATGCTTTGTTCTAAAGATAAAACTTCCATCTGATGGTATAAGAACATATATTATTAAAGCAACCATAATTACCATTAATGTATCAGAGTAATAGAATAAACTATACATTTGGAAAGGAATGTATAATATCATTAATCCTAAAATTATCGTTTGCTTTTGTTTTGTAAGTAATTTTCCAGCTGTTTTATATGTTAAAAATATTGTCGCTGTTGTTACTAAGAAACAGAATATATGTAATGTCCACACTTCTGATATATGTAGGAATGCGGCAATACGATATATCCAGTATAGAATAATTGTCGGTGTAATATTATTCGGATAAACTAAAAAATATCTTTCACCAGAGAATTTTCCATAGTTTAGCATGTAGTGCGCTTCATTTTCTATTTCTGCACCATCCGAAAAGTTCAGTGTATCCATAGATAAAATAATTGCCTGAAATACTAAATATACTAACACTATAATTCTATTATATTTTTTTAATCCAACTTCATCAGTTGCTAAAACTTTTTTTACTGCATAAATAAACAATATGAAAACCACTGGTACACCTAACAGAAGTGCCAACGGATTTAATATTCTTTCATAGACAAATGGTGCAACATATGCCCAGGTTAAAGCTATTGTAAACAAGGCTATAAACGCATATGAAAACACATTATGTAATATTCGCCTCATAATTATCTCCTATCCTTTCTGTTAAGATGATTTGCAAACATTATCGGAGACATTGCTATCATCGTTTTATTAATGAATGTGTCACTATCAAAATAATTTTTTCTTGATTTTATTAGATCTAATATTTCTATTTCCTCGGACATATTTTCCTGCATTCTTAATACATCAAAGAGTAGATATCCACAAAGAAGATTTAAACTATCCTCATATTTTTTATTTTGTTTAAATTCTTCAATTTTGTTAAATGCAATCATTATTCTTCTCGTTGAAGCTTCAATCATCGCATTGTTTCTTACAGATTTATTTTCTTGTAAATCTTTGTAGCCAACTTTTGCTACTTGACTTACTTTACCCGCAACATCAAAGACACGTAATTTGAAATATAAATTCTCTAATGCTAACATATCTTCTTGAAATCTTAAATTATAAACATCTAAGAATTTTTTCTTAAAAATACAAGAAGTAACATTATAATTCAAATCACTTTTTAATCTCTTAATTTCTTCTATAAGATAAGTTTGTCCTGATGATACAGTTTCATTTAGTATGCTTGGATAACCATTTCTAGTTAACATTGCTATATCAAGATTTTTCTGTGATACTTCATTAAATAGTAATTCCAAATAATTTGATTTTAATTTCGAACTCTCTTCAACAAAAACTACATATTCTCCTTTAGCAAAGTCCAAAGCACAGTTTTTCGCTGATGAATTAGAACCTAGCTGTTTTTTTATGTAGTTAATTTTGTTATTATCTAATACGGCTACCGCTTCTTCTATCTCAGAATCAGAAAGATCATCAACTACTATTATTTCAAATTCTTGAAAACTTTGATTAAAAATGTCTTTTACAATACTTTCTAGTCTATCAACACTTCTATATGCTGCCAAGACTACTGTAATTTTTGTTTTATTAGTTGTTTTTATTTTTTTCGTTAATATTTCATTTCCCAAAAGCATCGTATCTAAGAAGATGTCTTTTGTTCTATCTAATGTTCTAACCATAATTTATCCTCTATGTTTTAAGGTTTTATCATTTTATTATATCATAAATACTAAGTTTTTTCATTTAGTATGAGAAAACAAACAAAAGAAGTGACTCAAAAGTGTTGACTGTATTAAATCAATTCCTTTGAATCACTCTACTATTATTATATATCTATTTTAAAAATTATATTCTACAAGAATAACTTAGAACGTTCTCTTTCTCTACTTAATTTAGCAGAACGTGCTTTTAAACTAACTAGAATTGCTCCTCCTATAAGAACGACAATTAGATAAATAAATAATATCTTAATATCACGTTCTACCGCTGGAATATATACCCCACCTACCGCTTCACGTAGTAGACCTATAGAATAAGTGAACGGTACTTTTGGATATAACGCTTGGAAGAATTCTGAAGTCATTTGAATTGGGAATGTTCCCCCCGAACTTCCTAATTGTAATACTAACAGCACTATACAAACTGCTTTACCTACATTTCCTAGAATACACACTATTGTATAAATAATCGAAGAAAATAGCAGCGATATTAATAATGCATATAATACAAACCTATATGGTGAGGTCGCTTGCGTTCCAAGAACATACATATCCCCTAATGTAATTATTAATGTTTGGAATAACGATATAATTACAAACAACAGACCTCTACCAAAATATTTTTGATATGGTTTATATTTATTTTCCTCATCTTCTACCTTAGTAGTTAATAACGAAGACATTAATAATGAACCAACCCAGATAGAAAGAACTGTATAGAATGGTGTCATAGCTGAACCGTAGTTTTCTATATGGTAAAGCTTATTCTCTTGAAGTTTAACAGGATTTGCGAAAAACTCTGCCTGTTGTTTATAGTCAACCTTTAATAAATTAAACAGTTGATTTTTATCTATACCGCTGTCAGCCTTTTTAATTTCATCCGTTAGCTTTTGAATTTTACTCTTTGCAGATGGCATTTGCGCTTGTAATGATAATAGTTTACCATATGCATTACTAATCTTCACCTCAGTTTCAGATAATTTTCTCTCAACTGCAGGTAGTTCTCCTTGTGCCCCAGCAATTATGCCACTTACCTTATCGATATTAACCTCTGCCTTACTAAGAACTTGAGAGATTAAAGGTGCAACTTCTACATTCAATTTAGAATTCATATTTGAAGAAACTTCATTAATTCTAGCAGATTTATTTACAAATTCCTCTTTTACAGTATCTGCTATTTCATCATAATGATCCATCTTATTGTAGATATTATTATTTACTTCTTTTATCGCCGTAATATCATTCAATAAAGTAGTTACTCTTTCAAGTTGATTATTAAATAATCTCTCATTTGATAATTTATTGAAATACTCAAAAATATTCTTTACTAGTTGTAATCTTTCTGTACTCGCTTGTAGTCTACTATCTAAAGCTTTCTGTCTTGCCTTTATTTCTTCCGTTTTATCTGGTTTCTTTTGCAACTCTTTTGCTATCACATTAGCTTCTTTAGATACTTCCTCCACAACATTAAGATGACTATTAATAATTGGTAATAATCTTTCATTGAATCCCTGAATATTATTAATAGTAATTCCAGCCTTATCAGCAATCATAATACTATTTGTGGCTACTCTATCTATTTCTGGAAGTGTGTTTTGAACATTGTTTAAAATATTATACCCGTATTCCACTTTTCCAATTAATTCACTTAAAGTACTTTCATATGTAGAAAAATTATCATTTAATTTAAAGATTTCCTCTTTTGCTTTTTCAATTGATGGAAGATTTTCTTCAAATTTTATCCCCGCTTCATGCAATTTTTCAAAAATTATACCATTAGCTGTTTCTACAAAGTTTTTACTAATATTATTAGCTATTGCAGAAGCACCACTGTTTGTTATTTTTGGACTAATAGCATTAATCTTCTCATTTACCGTGTACTCAATTGTCGCTCTTTGTGGTTCTGTTCTACTAACAGACGTCATATCCTGACTGAAGTTTTTTGGTACAACTATACTTGCGTAATAGTCACCTATTCTTACTCCTTTTTCAGCTTCTTCTTTATTAGATACAAACTGCCAATCTAGATTTTTATTATTTTTTAATCCCTCAACTAAACTATTACCTAGGTTTAACTCTTTTCCATCAACAGTCGCTCCAGCATCCTCTGATGTTACAGCAACTTTTATATTGTTAGTATGTCCATACGGATCCCATGAAGATAGTATATTCGGCCATGCATACATTGATGGTAAAAATATCAATCCTACTATAATTATCCATGTATTAGTTTTTCTAAATACTTCTTTTATATCCTTTCGAAAAATCTCTATAATATTTTTCAACTTTTAATCTCCTCTCTATAAATTAATTAACAAAAACAATTAGAGATGTTTTGTATCCCTAATTGTCAACTTAACTATTATATCATGAATTAACTACTAATTAAAGTAATTTCATTGTATTCAAACTTACTCCATATACAGTACTACATTATCTTTACTAGAATGTTTTATATCTATAATTCTTTGATTACTACTTCCTCTAAATCTAAGGCTTAAATCTTTTAGAAAAATCATAAATGGGCCATCTACCAATACATCACATAGACTTAATAATTCCTTTTTATCCTCACTACCTTTTAAGAGCTGTTCATATGTGTAACCACTATAAACCCAGATGTCTTTTGTTGAACCGAATTCATCTCTTACTCTTTTCGCTAAACTTTTAGCTACCTGAGTATTAAGAAACGGCTCTCCACCCAAAATCGTTAGTCCTTGTACATAAGAATTACTTAAATCCTGTATTATCTGATCTTCTATTTCTTTCGTATATAATTGTCCCGCATTAAAGTTTTGGATACTTTCATTAAAGCACTCTTTACAAGCGAATAGACAACCGCTAAGATATATTGAACATCTTACTCCCTCTCCATCAACGAATTGAAATGGTTTATAATCAGCATACTTTTTCTTAGAATACGCTTCTGCTAGCCAAGTATCGTTAGCTTCTTTAAATGTTCTCATCATACACTTATTGTTAGTAGTTTTCTTAGTAGCACTATACTCCGAATTATCTATCGTACTAATAATTGTTCTTAATTTTTCTTCTCTAGACAAAATCTTCACCCCTTATATTTTTATAATATCATTTTTTTAAATAAATTACAATTTATCTTATTAAAGAGAGTGACTAAAAACCTGATTTTTAAAAAATCGATTTTATCAAGTAACCCCAACAAAGTTTATTAAATATCTAAAAAGCTTTTATAAAGCGAAATTTGATATTAATAAAGTACTATATCTAAGATTCTCATAAAAACTTTCTAAAATTTCAAACTTTTGATTCAGCTTCTTCAAAATATGTCTTATATAAAACAACAAAGAAAGACTTAGGAAAATTAATTTTAATAAAATCAAAATCCTAAGTCATTAGTATCTAACTTCATGTATAAGTATTACTTATCTGCAATAATTTTTTATAATATTATTCTTAATTCTATTTAATTTCTATAATATCTGTGGCAAATTTATCAAATTCCTTACTATGAGTTATTATCAAACCTGTAATATTGTGTTCTTTTAAGTAGTTAAAAATATTTTCTACTATTAATTCACTCAAATTTGTATTCATAGCACTTGTTGGTTCATCCAAAATAATGAACTCAGGTCTCCTTATTAATATTCTAGCCAACTCTAGTCTTTGCTTTTCACCACCACTTAAGTTTTTTCCATTTTCCTTCAATAAATAATCATATCCTAGTTTATCAATCAATTCTTGCAGATGTAATAATCTAACTATCTCATCAAGTCTATCATCATATGAATCCCCTAAGAGAATATTATCTCTTATTGTAGCTTCATATATGTATGGTTCTTGATTTACTTTTAGAAATTCTCCTAAAATTTGTATATTATTCTTATATATATCTTTTTCATTAATTAAGACTTCTCCATCTAGTTTATATGCACCTTCTTGCAAGTTTCTTAATATAAGATTAGATACCGTCGTCTTTCCTACACCACTTCTTCCTTTTAAAACTAGAAAATCACCCTTATTAATTTCTAATCTAAAATCAGATAAAATCAGATTATCTTTAAAATAAAAACTAGATATATCCATATTTACACTGCTAAATTCACTTAATTTTAATAGTTCTTTCTCTTCATCGCTTTTATTATTGAAAGTCTTAGATAATTCAGTTTCTATCTTATGAGCAGTCTGCCTAACAGTTATTTTATCTGATATAGAATTTATAGGTTCATCTAACATTCTAACTGTAGAAAATATTGCAATAGCCGAACCTACGGAAAAATCTTTATATATTATAAAATACACTGAAAGTAATAGAGAGACAATAGGTAGTATAAATGCAACAGTAGCGGATATACCTACATATAGCGAGAAATACTTTGCTAAATCAGTATTAACCTTTATTCTTTTATTTATAATGTTCTCTTTAAGGTAATCTATAAAGTACTGTTCTTTGTTTAATTGTTTTAGATCAAAATAACCTAATATTGACTGAAGTATATATTGATTAGTTTCACCTAATAATTTCTGTTCACTCTTCATACAATTCGAAAGCTTCTTACTTATTTGTTTTATAATAAAGAAGCACGCCAATATTACAGAGAATAATATAAGTGTTATCGAAACATTATACCTACACATAAACATCAATATAGAAAACAAAATAAAAGACTGCGTTACTAAAATAACTTTACCTTGAGAATACCAATCTGATATCTTTATACTATCTGACGTTAACTTAGATAATATTTCACCACTTTTTGCTTCTTTAAAATCATTATATTCACTTTTTAAAAACTTATCATAAAAATACTCTAAAACAGAAAAATTTCCAAGAAAGAAAAGTTTTCTTAAAAAATATTGAGAAAGAAATAGCAATAAAAAATAAAATACTAATACTACTATCAAGTATTTAACAAAATGATAAACTCTCTCAAAATCTTTAGATATCAAACTATCTAAGATAACTTGAATAATAAAAATTGATGTTAAATTTACTATAGTTCTTAGCAATATAGAAATTATAGTAATAAGTTGAACAATATACAACTTATTATCATAGTATTTTTTTGTACGATACATAAACTTCTCCTCTCCATTTATTATACATTACTTCACATAGTCTTGTTTTATTAGCTAACAATAAAGTAAAATTTATCTTTTCAAAAAAAAATCTTAGACAATAAATAGATTATATCATTTTTTCAGAATAATGTAAATTTAATTATTAAAAATCTGAAAATTTATTTTATAGAATTAATGATTTATTTTACTACAATTTACAATTTATCTCCTAAAATATAGAAATACTATTTTCAAATTATCTAAACTGTTTTATAATTAATATAATTTAAAAATTTATTTAGTTGTAATATTGTAATGGGGGGACCCAAAAGTCCTAAAATGTAACAAAGTTCAGATGATAACTCATAGACGCAGTGGTTTATTGATATCTAAATTCGCTTTATAAAAGCTTTTTAGATATCTAATAAACTGTGCGGGGGTGACTCGACAAAATCGATTTCTCCGAAATCACGATTTTTGAGTCACTCCCATTATTACAACATATTTTTTATAAAATTACGAGGTGCCTCATGAAAGTATTAATAACTGGTTTTGATAAATTTGGTGGCGAGAGTATTAATCCTTCTAGTTTATGTGTTAATAGCTTACCAGATGTAATAGACAATATAGAAATAAAAAAAATTACCCTGCCTACAGTCTTCAAAGACAGCTCACGTGTTTTAGAAGAAAATATAGACTCATTTTCTCCTAACATCGTGATTTGTATTGGTCAAGCTGGTGGAAGAAGTAAGATTACACCTGAACGTATCGCTATTAATATTGATGATGCTAGAATCCCAGATAATATTGGAAATAGCCCTATTGATGAAGCCATACGAAAAGATGGAGAAAATGCATATTTTTCTACATTACCAATAAAAGCAATTGTTGATGAATTGAATAATAATAATATTCCTTCTGCTATTTCTAATACTGCTGGTACTTTTGTTTGTAATCATATTATGTATGAATCTTTATACCTAGCTTCAAAAAAATATCCAAATATTAAAGCTGGATTTATTCATATCCCGTATATTGAAGAGCAGGTTAAAGACAAACCTAATATGCCTTTTATGAAAAAAGAAGATATTATCATTGCTTTAGAATTAATAATAAAAACTGCTGTAAATTACTTTGATAAAGAAGATACAAAAATAACGGGTGGCCTAGAACATTAATTATATTTCTGTATCGATTCAAAATGGATTTAATTTTCAATAATAACAAGAAAATACTGAAAATAATGCATGAAAGATATTATTTTCAGTGTTTTCTTTTTTATGTTGACAAAATAGTATACTAGGTATATAATATATTAGCTATATTATTTTAGGTGGTGAAATTATGATAAAAGATGCGTTAGGTTATAAGCTTATTACGCTATTAGAGAACATGAGAAGTTATACTAAACAACCTCTTGCAGAGATAGGTATTACTCATGGTCATTTCATAACTCTTATTTACGTTTCGGAAAATGAAGGGGTTACCCAAGCTCAACTTGCTGAAATACATAGAAAAGATAGAAATATTGTTGGAAGAAATATCGATGCACTAGAAAAACAAGATCTTGTTATTAGAAAACGCGGAATAAAAGATAGACGTTCTTATACATTACATTTAACTGAAATAGGTAAAGAGGTTTTATCAAGTTACTCTAATCTATTAAACACAGCTGAAAAAGAAGTTCTTAAAAACTTGACTGAAGAAGAAATTTCTACTTTCTTCACACTATTAAATAAAATAACTTAAGGAGGAAATCATATGGAAAAGACACAAAATTATATAGAAAATCCGCTAGGTACAAAACCTATAAAAAAATTACTTACATCATTTGCTTGGCCTGCTATTACTGCGAATATTATTAATGCGATGTATAGTGTAATTGACCAAATTTTTATCGGTCAAGGTGTTGGTTACTTAGGTAATGCTGCAACAAATGTCGCGTTTCCTCTTACAACTATTTGCTTAGCTATAGGTTTAATGATAGGAATTGGGGCTGCTTCAAACTTTAATCTTGAGTTAGGTCGTGGAAATCCTGAAAAAGCTAAATCTGTAGTTGGTACTGCAGTATCTTCATTATTTATCATAGGTATTATTATCACAATCTTAGTTCATATATTCTTAAAACCTCTTATGTATGCATTTGGATCTACAGATGAAATTTTAGAGTATGCAATGACCTTTGCCGGTATTACATCTTTAGGGATTCCATTCTTACTAATTTCTATTAGTACTAATCCTATTGTTCGTTCGGATAATAGCCCTAAATATTCAATGTTTGCTATTATTTTTGGTGCAGTACTTAATACTATTCTTAATCCAATCTTCATCTTTGGATTTGGTTGGGGTATTGCTGGATCAGCTTGGGCTACAGTTATAAGCCAATTCTTATCTGCATTGATTCTTGTTTTATATTTTCCAAAATTCAAAAGTGTTAAATTTACTAAGCAAGACTTCATACCTAAGATACCTCTATTAAAAGTCGCTGCAGGATTTGGAATGCCTTCATTTGTTTTCCAAGGTTCTAATATGATAGCACAAATAGTAACAAATAATTTATTAAATATTCACGGTACTAATTCTGTATACGGAAATGATATTCCTATTGCAGTAGCCGGAATCGTAGCTAAAATTAATATAATATTTATAGCTATTATTATTGGATTAATTCAAGGGGCTCAACCAATTTTCGGATATAATTACGGAGCTAAAAAATACGAAAGAGTTCGTACTACAATGAGATACACTATGAAATATGCAATGATTATCTCAATTACATTCTTCTTAATATTCGAGATTTTTCCTAAACAAATTGTTAGTCTATTTGGAAATGGTAATGAACTATACTTTGAGTTTGCAGTTAGGTATATGAGATTCTTCTTGTTATTTACATTTATAAATGGTGTTCAAATTTCAAGCTCTACTTTCTTCTCTGCAATAGGAAAACCAAAAATTGGAGTTACTATTGCCTTAACTAAGCAACTTATAGTACTAATACCAATGTTATTTATTCTTTCACATTTCTTTGGTATTGAGGGAATAATATACGCCACTCCAGTAACTGACCTTTGCGCATTCTCAGTTTCATTATTCTTCTTAATAAGAGAATTTAGAATGATGCCTAAGCAAAATATTATTTAGATAAATTAAAAAGCAATCTAGTGAACTTAATCATTAGATTGCTTTTCGTTATTTATTATCTTGTAGCTACATATTTTAATTCATCTTTATGTTTAGCTAAGAAGTCGTTCATTTCGTTATCTGGAATTTGACGTAGGTACAGGTTAGAACGAATTGTTTCGTCTTCCTCACGACAAGTAGATAATACTAAGTATTTATCGTTTCCTTTAAGTTGAACGCTATCGTTTTTAGTTGCTGCATCTTTCTTAACATTTGTTAATTGGCTTAAGAAATCTTCATCATTTTCAAAATCTAAACGGTAGAATGAAGTTGTTTCTGGAACGATTGTTAAGAATGCTGCTTCGTAGTAGTATTTTCTCTCAGGAGTTTCAATAACTACGAATTTGTGTTTATCCATGTATTCTTGTTTGTCATAGTAGTTAACATCGTTGAACATACGGTGATCTCCAACTTTACTTCCACGAGCGTGACCGAATAACCAAGTTAATCTATCATGGAAATCTTTTTTGTTATCCATATCCATGAATACAGTACCAAGGTATGGAACATGCCCACCTTCAAAAGTTTTATCTAAATACGTTTCGTTGTCATTAGTTTGAACTACTGGTTCATCTAACTGTGTACCTGGAGCATAAACATAAGCTACAGTTTCATTATTCGTCTTAGATAATTCTGAAAAACGTTTTGATAAATAATCTTTCTCTTCTTTACTTACTGTGTAAGTTGCTTTTGATGATGAGCTAGAACTTGTCCCTTTATCATCACTACATCCTGCTACAAATACAGCAGATGTTACTAAAGCAATTGCTAAAAGTAAAATAGAGAAAATCTTTTTAAAGTTAAATACTTTTTTCATTAATATTTTTCCTCTCTATTGAAATTTTAATCACTGTTTAACATTATACAATATCTCAACAGATATTGCTATTAATTTAATTTTAAAATTTATATGAGTTTATCTTACTACTACAGCTGTTCCTGTAACTGTAACTAAAAGCATATTGTTACCGTCTCCTCCTAGAGCATCAAAATCAACCCTAACTCCGATAACAGCATTAGCACCCATCTCAGCAGCGCGAGCTTCTAACTCTTTTAAAGCTTCAGCTCTCGCTTGAATAATTTCATCTTCGTACCCTTTGACTCTTCCACCAAAAAGGTTTCGAATTCCCGCTCCAATATCTTTGATGACATTAATCCCAGCTACTACTTCACCAGTAGCAAGACCTTTATATTCTACTACTTCCATTCCTGGAACATAATTGGTTGTTGCAATAATCATAATACTTCACTCCAAAATTATTTATTAGTCTACTAATATATCTACTACTTCTGCTAATGTTGCTCCTAAGAAGTATGAATTAATATCAATTTGCTCTAAAACTTTTTGAATATCTTCTTTTTGGTATTTTACACCCACTAATTTTTTAGCAATATCTTCTACATCCATTACTCCGAAGAAGTCTCCGTAGAATTTGATATTAGTAATAACACCTTGTTCTACCATAATGTTAGCTTCGATTTTACCAGTTTTAAGTCTTCTATTACGTTTAATATTGAAATCTGGATTTTTACCATATACCCAATCCCATGAGTTATTTTTTTCTTCTTGAATAGCTAAGATTGCAGCTTCGTCTTCTTTAGTTGCAACAAAATCAGTCATTTCGTATTTTTCACTCATATATTTTTTAAGCGCTGCTACGAAGTCTTGAACTGTCATGTCTTGATTTGGAAGGTGGTCTTTAATGTTTGTTACACGTGAACGTACTGATTTAATACCTTTTGATTCAATTTTATCTTTAGATACTTTTAAAGCATCCGCTAAAACTGATGTATCAACATCAAACATTAAGCAACCGTGGTGCATAATACGACCATTACGTACGTATTGAGCATTACCACAGAATTTTTGACCATCGATTTCAAGGTCATTACGTCCTGTAAATTCTGCTTTAACTCCTAATGAATCTAATGCATCAAGTACTGGTTGTGAGAATGATTTGAAGTCGAATTCTTCACCACTTCTACCATTTGAGATAATTGTGTAGTTTAAGTTGTTTAAATCGTGGTAAACTGCACCACCACCACTTACACGACGAACGATTTTGATACCTTTGTCGTCACAGAATTTTTGGTTTACTTCTTCTGTTGTGTTTTGGTTTTTACCAACAACGATACATGGTGAGTTTATCCATAGCATAAACACATCATCTTTTTCTGCTAACTCATTAAAAGCATAAAGCTCTAATGCAGTATTGTAACGTGGATCATTACTTTTTGATTCTATATATATCATATTAATCTCCTTAATAATTAACTATTTCTTTACTCCCTATTATACCATCTTTTGCTAAGTAAAACACTAAATTTTTATCCAAATTAATATTTTTTATGTTATTTCAAACAAACTTTGGTTAGATTATGGTATAATTATAAGGAATTATTAAAATTATGTTAAAGGAGTTACCCTTTTATGACAAAAATTATTTTAACTGGAGATAGACCAACTGGTAAACTTCACTTAGGACACTATGTTGGCTCTTTAAAAAATCGTATAGCTTTACAAAATGAAGATGACACTGAAGTATTTATTATGATTGCTGATCAACAAGCTCTTACTGATAATGCTGATAACCCAGGAAAAGTTATTGAAAATATTACAGAAGTAGCACTTGATTATCTTGCTGTTGGAATCGATCCTAGCAAAACTACTATTTTTATTCAATCACAAATTCCACAACTTGCAGAATTATACATGTACTACATGAATTTAGTATCAGTTTCTAGATTACACCGTAATCCTACTGTTAAACAGGAAATTAATGACAAAAAATTCGGTGAAAGTATTCCTGCAGGATTCTTTACTTATCCTGTAAGCCAAGCTGCTGATATCACTGCTTTTAAAGCGACACACGTTCCTGTTGGTGAAGATCAAAAACCAATGCTTGAACAAACTCGTGAAATCGTTCGTGACTTCAATAGAACATACAATAAAGAAGTTCTAGTATTACCTGAGATTGTACTACCACCAAAAAATCATGCTCGCCTTGTAGGGATAGATGGACAAGGAAAAATGAGTAAGAGTTTAAATAACGGTATTTACTTAGGGGATAGTGAAGAGAACATTAAAGCTAAAATCATGAAAATGTATACTGATCCAAACCACATCAAGATTGAAGATCCAGGTCAAGTTGAAGGAAATGTTGTATTTAAATACTTGGACATTTTCGATACTCGCACTGATGAAGTTGCAGAACTTAAAGAGCACTACTCTCGCGGTGGACTTGGCGATATGAAACTAAAACGCCGCTTAAATGACGTAATGCAAGACTACTTACGCCCTATTAGAGAACGTCGCGAGGAATTCGCAAAAGATAAAGCTGAAGTATACAGAATGCTTAAAGCAGGAAGTGAAAAAGCTGAAAAAGTTGCAGCTGCTACTTTAGATGAAGTAAAAGATGCAATGGGAATTAATTATTTCAAAAAATAAATATTTTATTGGGGAAGAGCTCTACTCTTCCTCTTAGTCATTTGAACTATTATAAAAAATAAGGAGGCCCTATGGCAAAAAGAAAAAAACAACAATTGTCTCTATTTTCGATTATATCAATTGCAATAGTAATTTTAGCAGCATTTGCTATCACTTATTATACGAATAAATCGTCAAATAAAACATCAAATACTGCCACAACATTCACAAGCGTATCAAAGATTCCTGATGATGTGATAAACTCTCTTACAGCACCTAAAGAAAGTGAAGCAACAGACGCTAATAAGTATAAAGTGCTAAATAATAATAATCCATACTTCGCTAAGGAAGATTTATCTACTACTTCATTTGAAAACTATAGTCCTTTAGATAAACTTGGACGTGTTGGACAAGCTAATGGAATCATAGGTATTGATTTAATGCCAACTGACAAACGTGAAGAAATCGCACATGTTCGTCCTAGTGGATGGCAAAGTAACAGAGGAACTCATGTTTATGACAGATCACATTTAATTGCTTTCCAACTAGCTGGAGAAAATGATAATGATAAAAACCTTATGACTGGAACAAGATTTATGAATCTTAATATGATTCCTTTTGAAAATGAAGTTGCAGATTATGTTAAGAAAACTAAAAAACATGTACGTTATCGTGTAACTCCTGTTTTTAAAGGTGATGACTTAGTTGCTCAAGGGGTTATCATGGAAGCAATGTCAGTAGAAGATAATGGTAAGAGTGTTAAATATAATGTATTCTTACCAAACTTCCAAAAAGGTGTTACTATCGACTACAAAACAGGTAAATACACTGTGAAATAAAATTAAGACTTCGAACCTAAAGTAGTTCGAAGTCTTTTCTTAATCTTTTTTTATAAATTTCTCAGCAATTGCTAAACTTATTACT
The DNA here is from genome assembly GCF_041433745.1 of Gemella sp. 27098_8_149. Lineage (NCBI taxonomy): Bacteria > Bacillati > Bacillota > Bacilli > Caryophanales > Gemellaceae > Gemella > Gemella sp. 27098_8_149. The sequence goes on from NZ_JAPWCB010000009.1 coordinate 28,289, forward strand.
AACAATAAAATTGCTCCAGCCCAAATAAGAACACTTTTTGGATCATCATGTTGAACTATAATCAACCTAATAATCGCCGTTATTCCAATATAAATAAAGTATCGTAGCGGAAAATGATAATTGTTTTTAAAATATTTCACAATAAGAGTTATGAACTCAAAATATAGGAAGAATACTAATATTCCTTCAACAAAGTGTTGATAATTACCTTGATCAGCTAAAAATTTCACACCTTCATGATATATTTCTTTAGCCTCCATTATTAATCCAAATGATAGTAATACTCCTATGATTAATAATCCGATGTTCATAATCCAAAGGAAAATATCCGATATTATTTTACTAAATTTCTCCATATTTCACCTCTTTAATTTTTGTACAAGAACCATTATATCATAATAAAAATCAATATTCTAATGAATTAGATTGTAAAATAAGTTTTAAACATTAAATATGATATAATAAGTAAAAGGAGGCGTATATGATTACACTAAAGAAAATCGAAGAAAAACATTTATCAGATTTATACAATGTTATTTACTCATCAGAAGAACCTGAATGGAGTAAATATAATGCACCGTATTTTAACGAATATAAATTCATAAATTTAGAAACTTTTTTACTAAAAAATCATCATGAATATTTCTTAAGTGAACGTGTCTTAGGAATATTTTTAAATGATAAACCAATCGGCATTGTAACATATTATTGGGAAAGCTTAGCTACTCGTTGGCTAGAAGTTGGAATTGTAATATATGATCAAAATATTTGGGCGAAAGGTATAGGTTATGCTGCTTTACATAAGTGGATTGAGATATGTTTTAATAAATTTCCTGAAATACAACACATTGGGCTAACTACTTGGAGTGGAAACACTAGGATGATGAAACTCGCAGAAAAACTAGGTCTTCTTTGTGAAGCAAGAATTAGAAAAGTTAGATATTACAATGGAGTTTATTATGATTCTGTAAAATACGGAATATTAAGAGAAGAATTTAATTCTATTAGTTACTAGGAGGATAAAAATGATATTTCAATATGGAACTATGGCAGGGATTATAGAAGGCGCCTATAGTGGAAGCCTAACTATAGAAGAACTACTAAAATACGGTAATTTTGGAATTGGTACATTTGATGGCATTGATGGTGAAATGGTGATTTTAGATAGTAAAGTTTATAAAACAGATTATTTCGGTAATTCATATCTTCAATCAATCAAAGAAAGCACACCGTTCGCTACAATTACTACATTCGAAAAAGAATACCAAAAATTTGATAGTTTTACGTTTAATAACTTATTAGAAAAAGTTCAAGATTACTTAAATCAAAATTATTTCTATGCTATAAAAATTTCAGGGAACTTTCAGAAAATGAATACTAGATCTCCAAAAAAACAAGAAAAACCATATCCACCTCTACTAGAAGTACTAGAGAATCAAAATATTTTTCATTATGAAAATACACAAGGTACAATAGTTGGTTTTTTCTCTCCTTTTTACGCTCAAGGATTAGGCGTTGGTGGATTCCATTTGCATTACATTAGTAATGATTTAAACGCAGGTGGGCATATCTTTGATTTTGAAATATTAAACGGTCTTGTAGAAATTTCTAAACCTTTAAATTATTCATTAAAATTGCCAGTAAATGACGAATATCAAAACATAAAAATAGATGAAACAATTCTTCATCAAAAAATTAGTATCTCAGAAGTTAAAAAATAAAATTTAAATTACACTAGGAATTTAAGTAGCAACATATACCTATATTCCTAGTGTTTATTATTTCTCATACCTTGAATTCGATAGAAATCAATTATACAGAAAAAAGATGACTAGCAAATTGCTAGCCATCTTTTTTGATTAACTATTATTTAGTTTTTTTCTTAGGTGCATGTAGACATAAGTCAACACAGTCAGTCATAGCTTCATATAAAGCTTCAGAGAACGTTGGGTGACCGTGGATAATATCCATTACGTCATCAATTGTCATCTCTGTTTGGATTAAAGTAGATCCTTCGTTGATTAACTCAGCTGCAACTGGTCCTACTATGTGGATACCTAAGATTTCTCTGTATTTAGTATCCATAATTACTTTAACGAATCCTTCACCTTGGTTAGATGCTAGTGAACGACCGTTAGCTGCAAAGTTGAATTTACCAACTTTGATGTCATATTTTTCACGAGCTTGTTCTTCAGTTAAACCAACCATTGCGATTTCTGGGTGAGTGTAGATTGCTGCTGGAGTAGCTTTAAGATCAACTTTTTTGTGGTGACCCATTGCATTTTCAGCTGCAACTTCTCCCATCTTGAATGCTGCGTGAGCTAACATCTTAGTTCCGTTAATATCACCAGGAGCGTAAATACCCTCAACAGATGTTTCCATGTACTCGTTAACTTTAACACGTCCACGTTCCATTTCGAATTTATCTGCTAATTCTCCAAGACATGTGTTATCTGGAACACGTCCGATAGATAATAATACTTTATCTGCAACGATATCTTCTTTTCCTTCAACTTTAACTACTACTTCTTGACCTTTATCAACGATTTCTAATAATTTAGTTGATGTAAGAACTTTAATACCTTGTTTTTTGAATTGTTTTTCTAATGCTGCAGATGCATCTTTATCCATTCCAGCGATTAAACGATCAGCCATTTCAACGATAGTTACTTCAGATCCGAAAGTAGAGAATGCTTGTCCTAATTCAGATCCGATAACTCCACCACCGATAACAGCTAAACGAGATGGTACTTCAGTGATATCTAGGAATTCATCACTTGTAAGAACTTTATCACTATCCATTCCTGGAATGTTAATTCTACTTACTTTTGATCCACCAGCTAAGATTACGCTGTCAGCATCAATTGTTTCTTTACCATCAACAGTAACTTTCTTGTCAGCTGTTAATTGTCCTACACCGTTAAATACTTTAACACCGTAAGATTTAAGTAATCCTGCAATTCCTCCTGATAGAGTTTTAGAAATTTTATTCTTAACTGCTACTGTTTGTTCCATGTCAACTGAGAATGCATCATTTACAAGTTTAATACCACGGTCTTTAGCAGAACGGATGTGGTTGATAATTTCAGCATTGTGTAGGAATGTTTTTGTTGGAATACATCCACGGTTTAGACATGTTCCACCTAATTCACGGTTTTCTACTAATGCTACTTTACCACCTAGTTGAGCGGCTTTAATTGCTGATACATATCCAGCAGGTCCACCACCTACAACAACTACGTCATATTCTCCACGACGTTCACGTTTTGGTGCTACTTCTCCTGCATTAGTTTCAGGTACTTTAACATCTGCTGCAACTTCTTTAACGATTTCTTGAGCTGCTGCAGTAGCGCTGTCTCCTCCAGGAACTGCTTCTCCAGGTTGTCCAATCCATGCGATAGTTTGAACTACTGGTACAACCGATCCAGCTGGGTGAACGATTTTTAATAAAGTTCCGCTTGCTTCAGCTTCTACTTCCATATTTACTTTGTCAGTTACGATTTCAAGTAGGACTTCACCTTCTTTTACTTCGTCACCTTCTTGCTTAAACCATTGTACGATTTCGCCTTCTTCCATTTCGCTTCCGGCTTTTGGCATTATAACTTCAACTGCCATGTTTTAATCACTCCTTATACACTTTATCTTGTTTTAATATATATTATACCATTATTAGATTAGTAATGATAGTGGATTTTCGATAGCTTCTTTCAGAGTCTTCATGAATTTAGCTCCTTCTAATCCGTCAACAACACGGTGGTCCGCTGTTAATGTTAATGTCATGATAGGTCTTACAGTAACCTCACCATTGAATACTACTGGTTTTGGTACAGTAGCACTTACACCTAAAATAGCTGTATTTGGTTGGTTAATGATTGGTACGAAGCTCTTAACTCCATACATACCTAAGTTACTAATTGTAAATGTAGAATCTGCCATTTCATCTGGTTTTAATTTTCCAGCAAGAGCTTTTGTTGTAATTTCTTTAGAAGCTACTACAAGCTCTTTAAGGCTCATCTTATCAGCACCTTTAATTACAGGTACTACTAATCCACTATCCATACCAACTGCGATAGATAAGTTTACATAGTGGTGTAAGTACATTTCTTTTTCATCACCTGATAATGAAGCATTTACATATGGGTGTTTCATTAATGACTTAATTACAGCTAATGAAATAAAGTCTGTAACTGTTGCTTTTTTACCTGTTTCTTCGATAATTGCATCAACAACTTTTTTACGTAACGCTAATAATTCAGTCATATCAACTTCAACGTTAACAACGAATGTTGGTGCACTGAAGTAAGATTCACTCATACGTTTAGAAATAACTTTACGCATTGGTGACATTGGTACTGTTTCAACAACACCCCATTGATTTTCATTTGGTGCTTTAGCAGATTTAGCGCTTGCTGGTGCAGCAACTTCAGCACTTGCAGCAGCTTCACTTGCACTTCCGTTAAGAACAGAAAGAACATCTGCTTTCATAATTTTACCTTTTGGTCCAGTTCCAACGATACCATCTGTATTAATTCCTTCAACTTCTGCAATACGTGCAGCAAGTGGAGACATTTTAGCTTTTGCATTTAGTTTATAATCAACTACATCTTCTTTATGAACACGACCTTTAGCTCCAGTACCTTTTACTTGAGATAAGTCGATTCCGTTTTCACGAGCATATGCTCTAGCCGCTGGTGTAGCACGAAGTCCAGAGTTGTCGAACACTTCTACTTCTTGAGCAGGAGCTGCTTCAACTTTAGTTTCAACAACAGCTTCTTCAGCTGGTGCCGCTGCAGCCGCAGGTGCTGCTCCAGCTCCAGGTACAGCTTCTCCAGGTTGTCCAATCCATGCGATAGTTTGAACTACTGGTACAACTGATCCAGCTGGGTGAACGATTTTTAATAAAGTTCCGCTTGCTTCAGCTTCTACTTCCATATTTACTTTATCTGTTACGATTTCAAGTAAAATTTCACCTTCTTTTACTTCGTCACCTTCTTGCTTAAACCATTGTACGATTTCGCCTTCTTCCATTTCACTACCGGCTTTTGGCATTATTACCTCTACTGCCATATTCTATTCACATCCTTCACTAACTAAATTTTTATTTTTTGTTTACAGCTTTTCTAATAGTTTCTTTGATGTCTTCTACATCAGGTACAACTAATTTTTCTAAGTTTTTAGCTGATGGAATGTGTGTGTCAGCACCAGCAACACGGTAAATAGGGCTATCTAAGAAATCAAATGCATCACTTTCTGCGATACGAGCAACGATTTCTCCACCGAATCCACCAGTTTTGAATGAGTCGTGACATACTACTAATTTTCCAGTTTTCTTAACTGATTCAACAATTAGATCAGTATCTAGTGGTACTAATGTAATTGGGTCAAGTACTTCTACTGAGATTCCTTCTTCTTTTAATTCTTCAGCTGCTTTTAAGCTACGCTCTAACATTCTTCCCCAAGATACTAATGTTACATCAGATCCTTCAACTTTGATGTCACCTTGACCGATTACACCAATTTTACCAACTTCTACTTCACCTTTACGTCCGAATAACGCTTTTGGTTCAATGTAGATAACTGGGTTGTTATCTCTGATTGCAGCTCTTAAGATTGAGTAAACATCTCCAGGAGTACCTGGTGCTACTACTTTAAGACCTGGAATGTGACAGAACCATGCTTCTAACGCTTTACAGTGTTGAGCAGCAGCCCCTGTTCCTGATCCAGATGCACAACGGTATGTAACTGGTACTTGTACTTCTCCACCTAACATATAACGCATTGGTGCAGCTTGGTTAACAATCGCATCCATACCGATTGTTACGAAGTCCATGAATGTTACGTCAACGATTGGACGCATACCTACTGATGCAGCACCAGCAGCAGAACCACAGATTGCAGCTTCACTGATTGGTGTATCAATAATACGTTCAGGTCCAAATTCTTCTAACATACCAACTGTAGTACCGAAGTCTCCTCCGAAGATACCAACATCTTCACCCATTAAAAATACATTTTCATCTTCACGCATTTCGTGAGTCATAGCTTCTTTTATGGCTTCACGAACTGTCATAATTTTTGTTTCTTTAGTCATAACTATTAATCTCCTATTATATAAAATATTATTTAAATTATTTTAAGCTAAAATATTAGTCAGCGTAGTTATCTTGGAACGCAATTTCACCGTCTGCAAATGGTGATTCTTTAGCGAATTCTACAGCATCATCGATAGTTGCTTTAGATCTATCTTCGATTTCTTTTAATTCTTCTTCTGTAGCAATTCCGTTTTCTAATAAGTAGTTTTTATATTTTACGTTAGGATCTTTAAGTTTCCACTCAGCTACTTCTTCACGGCTACGATATTTACCAGCGTCTGATGCAGAGTGTCCGAACCATCTGTATGATACTGCTTCTACTAAAACAGGACCTTTACCACTTCTAGCGTGTTCGATAGCTTCTTGCATTGCATCGTATACTGCTAATACATCATTTCCGTCTGGAACATGAATACCTTTGATTCTGTATGAAGCTGCACGTTCAGTAATTTCTTTAACACGCATACATCTTTCTTGAGCCATTGAGATACCATATTTATTGTTAATTACGTAGAAAATAAGTGGTAAATCCCAGTTAGATGCCATGTTTAGACATTCGTGGAAACTTCCTTCGTTAGTAGCTCCGTCACCCATACAACAAATAACAACGTTACCTGTTTTTTTCATTTTTTGAGCTAAAGCTGCACCAGTACTTAAACCGTGTCCACCACCAACGATACCGTTACATCCCATGTTACGTTGCTCAAGATCATAAACGTGCATACTTCCTCCACGTCCTTTACATTGACCTGTAGCTTTACCTAGGATTTCAGCCATCATACGATCAATTTCAATTCCTTTAGCAATTGTTTGACCGTGACCACGGTGGTTAGAGTACATTAAGTCTTCTTTTCTTAATGGATAAATAGCTCCAACGTTTGCTGCTTCCTCCCCTACTGAATAGTGAGTCATACCGTGAACTAAACCACGAGAGTATAGTTTACTCAACTCCATATCAAAATCTCTAATAAGTTGCATTAGTTCGTACATTTCTAAATGCTCTTGTTTAGTTAAATCTTTTGATGTTTTTACCATAATAACCTCCAAAGTTTGTATATATATTTATTAAATGTATATAAATTATTTATTAATCATATATTACACTTATAATATACTATTTTTCACGAAAAATGTCAAATTTATATTCACAATAAAATAATAATATTTAACTCGGTAATAATATTGTAATTTTTATGATAACCAGCGGCATCTGTACTGGTACAGTTTTTAGAAAATACAGAATAAATCTAGATTTTAGCGATATTTCTAATGTTCACATTGGTTATCTTAAACTGAATTATATATAAATACAGTTATTTTAGCATATAAAATAAAGAGCTACTTCACATATTCGTTACTAAAATATTCGTTTAATTAATAAAATTGATGAATCCCGGATTTTCACTATATTTAAACGTTTACTTATAAGTGTTTACATTATATCGATTAATGAAAATTGAACTTAATTAATCATTTTTTTAAATATACGTAAACTTTAAATTATTGAAAACATCATGAAAATGTAAGCAAACATCTTGCATTAGTACAGTTTTTTATATATAATATTCATATACAAATTTTCAATTTAGGAGGAATTATAATGATTCTTAACACTATTTGGGAACAACAGTACAATCCAATGGGTAATATTTGGTTATCTGCTGCTGTTGCTGCTCTTCCTATAGTTATATTTTTAATTTCATTAGTTGTTTTTAAACTTAAAGGTTATACAGCCGGAGGTTTAAGTATTCTTAGTGCAGCTATCGTAGCTGCTGTATGTTATAAGATGCCAGTAGATAAAATCGCTGGTGCCGCAGAACAAGGTATTGTTTCAGGTTTATGGCCTGTTGCTAGTATCGTTCTTGCTGCAATCTTCTTATACAAATTAACAGTTAAAATGGGATTCTTCGATGTAATGAAACAAAGTATCTCATCTATTTCACCAGATAAAAGAATTCAAGTTCTTCTAATTGCATTTTCATTCAATGCATTCTTAGAAGGTGCTGCAGGATTCGGTGCTCCAGTTGCTATTACAGCTGCAATTTTAGTAGGTTTAGGTTTCAAACCTTTACAATCTGCTGCAATTTGTTTAGTTGCTAACATCGCTGGTGGTGCATATGGAGCGATGGGTATTCCAGTAACAGTTCCAGCTACTTTAACAGATTTAGATGCATTAACACTTGGTAAAAACACATCATTAATCTTATGTCTTGTTACTGTTATTATTGCATTCCTTATCGTATTTATGGTAGATGGTTTCAAAGGTATCAAAGAAACATTCCCTGCAATTTTAGTTTCTGGTGGTGGATTTGCTATTACTCAATTCATCTTCTTAAACTTCGTAGGACCAGAACTTGTTAACGTTTCTTCAGCTATTGTGAGTTTACTTGCTTTAATCGTATTCTTAAGATTCTGGCAACCAAAACAACAACTTACTGCTGAAACTAAAGAAGTTGCTAATGATAAAGAAGTTCTAACTGGTAAAGAAGTTGTTAGAGCATGGACACCGTTCATTCTTTTAACTCTATTCGTTACTTTACTAAACACTGGATTCTTCAAACAATTAATCCAACCTGCAAACCCTAAAACAGGTCAAGCAGCAGGAGCTTTAAACTCACTAATTTTCAACTTCCCATACTACATTGATGGTACAGTTGCACGTGTTGCTCCTATCGCAAAACAACCTACTCCAATTAAAGCAGTATTTAGTTTTGCTCCATTTACTTCAACTACAACAGCAATTTTACTTGCAGGAATTTTAACAATTATTATTTTTAGAGTTAACAGCCGTATCGTTATTTCTACTATTAGAGAAACTGCTGTTGAATTATGGGGACCAATCTTAACAATCTGTTCAGTACTTGCATTTGCTTACATTTCAACATATTCAGGAATGTCATCAACACTAGGATTAGCATTTGCTAACACTGGTAAAATCTTCCCATTATTCTCTCCAATCTTAGGATGGATCGGGGTATTCTTAACAGGATCTGTTGTTAACAGTGGATCATTATTCGCTGGATTACAATCAGTAACTGCATCTCAAATTGGAATTGATCCTTCATTACTTGTAGCTGCTAACATCATGGGTGGAGCTATCGCTAAAATGATTTCTCCTCAATCTATCGCAGTTGCAGCAGCAGCCGTTGGATTAGTTAACAGAGATAGTGAAATCTTTGCTAAAACAATTAAATGGAGTGTTATTCTTCTTGTTCTTACAGGAGTGCTTAACCTTCTAATTACTCTTAGATAATTTTAAGTTAATAAAAAAGAGATTTGGTAAAAAATACCAGATCTCTTTTTTTGTAAATATATTATGCAGCATGCTTATCGCAATGACAATCTCCTGTCTTGCAATTTCCGCATTCACAATCTTCTTTTGCGTTATGGCATCCACATGCACACCCTTCTTTGCATTCACATGTTCCTTCAACACAGTTTCCACATTTACAATCTTCTACTGCATCATGACAGTGGCAGTGGTGTTCACATTCACATTTGCTCATATTAATCGCCTCCGTATTATTTAATCTATTATTCTATAGTTAAATTTTATTATGTTTTATATAACAAGTCAATAGATTCTCGTCTTAAGTAACTATTACGATTTACAAATACCTAAATCGTAATGAAATTGACTTCGAGTTAAAATTAAATAAAGGTAGAAACACTACTTTATTGTATATTTCTACCTATTTTATTTTATAAATTATTCACTAATAACTGTTCCAGCAGCTAATATAATTAATGCTGTTGTTATACGTAATTTTTATTCTTTATTTCTATATTTTCTTCAATATTTTCTTGAATTTACGATGACTTATTATCATCCATACTATTTTCCTAACTCTCTTATCCGCTAGTAGTTTTGCTATTTTCTTAATCGACATATAAATCATCTCCTACTTTTTATTTATAATCAGTTATTTAATAAATGTATTATACGCCACCTACTTTAAAATCACTTAAATCAACTTTAAACTATAATTAAAAATGAAATTTAATTATAGTTAGAGTAATATTTAAGTTTCACAGTATTTTATTCTATATTATACAGAAAATAATTTCTCTTAGAATAGAATTATTCAAAAAATATGATACCTTCTTTCATTTATTATGTTATAATGAAATTTAGATAAAGGACTTGAAACTTAGTCAATTTCACTTTTATTATTCTTTATATATTACTTTTCATATAAAAAAGGGAGGGAATTATATGAAATATAACAAATACTTAATCATCACTTTTCCTATTTTGATCGTACTAGTTTCAGCATTTTTTTATACAAAAAATATCTTCTATTTCTACTCAACTATTCCGATATGTGTCTACGTGAGCTTTGTGAGATATTTTCAAGAAAAAAATAAATTATTAATAAAAACAAATAAAGTTTTGAATCTATTAAAGTATGAATTTACTATATACACTGTAGCAATACTAACAATATTCTCAATACCTTCACTTGGCTTTATCAGTAAAATTAAAAGAGTAGAATATACCTATATTTTATATGCAATTTCTGCAATATTACTCTTATTATATGCAATAATTAATATTAAACGCACTCTACTTATAAGACAAGAACTACGAAAAAACAATTCTAAATAACAAAAAAAAGAAATCAGCTCACTATCGAACTGATTTCTTAATTTTTCTTGTACTAAAATATTTATTAAATGACTCTTCTATATCTTTTACAGCTACTACACTTATTAATAAAACTGCTAGTAGAAAAATTCCTAGTATTATAAATGATGGATTTTCTACATAGTTTATATACGTTACAAATGGAAGACTAGAATAAAACCCAATTGTTAAACTTTTTACGATAATAGCTATAACTAATGTACAAAGTATTAAGATTAAGAATAAATTTAATGATAATGCTGCTAAACAACCAAAGAATGTCGCAACCCCCTTACCACCTTTAAACTTAAAGATAATAGGTTTTATGTGACCTAATAATACTAATACTATACAGATATATATAATTTTTGGATCAACATCTAATATTTTCAGTAATATAACTACAAAAAATCCTTTGAAAAAATCTACTGCTAGAACAAATAAAAACGATCTAGGACCTAAAACACGTCCTGCATTTCTTGCCCCAACATTACCAGAGCCTTTATTAGTAAATTCTTCTTTATAGATCTTTTCTAATAATTTTCCACCCATAACATTTCCAATAAAATAGGCAACTATCGCATAAATTATCGTCGTAATCATAACTTTTCTCCTCTCTTAAATTTATCTTTTATCATTCTAATTCCTTCAGTTAGGAACATAAAACATCCAATAGTAAACGGAACAACATAATATGACAATCTGTATATTATAATTGTCGCACCTATAATTTCTGGATTTATACCCAAATTTTTAAGTCCGATAAGAACTAAAGTATCAAAAGTACCTAATCCTCCTGGAATCATAGTTAATAAGCCTACTATTGATGCTACTATTATAACTCCCATTATCTGTAATTCCTTATCAGCTACTAAATCTCCCGTATAAAAATAAAGAATCATAAGAATAATAAGGGCTGCAAATACCCATTCTAAAAAAGAAATTACTGTCAATTTAACACTTAAGTATCTATCCGTTCTAATTCTTGGTTTTCTCAAATTAAAAAATAGATATAATGGTAAAAATAAAGACATCAATATTAATGAATAATAAAAGATTTTATTATTAGCATATAACGCTTGTCCTGGAAAGACATTTAATACTACAAAAATTGACAATAGACTGATTCCAGAAAGCATAGAAATAAGAATCATCCCTATTGCAGTAACTAATGTTTTTCCGTTTTTTGTATATGGTTTGTACATATAATATCTAAGTCCGGCACCAATAAAGCCACCAAAACCTAGTACCATATTTAATGTGTTAGTCATAAAACTAATTTTAAAAATACGGAATGAAGACATATTTTTCGTTAAATTAATAGCCTTTAGAACAAAATAATCATATAAGCATAAAATACTTATACCTAATAGGCCACTTAATAAAACCACTAAAAATTTCACCTCTCCTATAGTTAGAGTGAGATGATGTATTTTTTTGAAGTCTAAACTAACTATCTCTTTTTTAAAATAGGAAAAAATTAAATAAAATATCAATAATCCCAAACTTATCTGAACTAAGTTCTTCAAATAATTAAAGGATCTTCTTTCAGTAATATTTTTCATTTTCTTTTCCTTATATAATATTTATCTACTTTATATTAACATTTTATAACTTTTTTTTCAATACAATTAATTACATAAAATTATGACTATAATATTTTTTAATCTTCATATTCATGTAACTTATCTTCATATTCATTATATAATTCTGGATAACCTTTTTTCACCGCTTTTAAAAATGTTTTTCGAATTTTATTGACTTTTTGTACATAAATCAACATAAATATCAATGTAAATATCACAATATACAAAATCAACATATCAATTAAAAACGCTCCAGGGGCTCTTTGATATAATCCGAGGAATAATATGAGTGTAGTTGTAAAAAATACCATTACTACTGCTACTTTAAAACCTTTTTTATATCTTGTATAATCATCTTTCACAATTTTACAGATTATATCTAATTCTTCTTTTGTATATCCTCCACTTTTTATTGATTTCAATGTATAACTCGGAAGTTTTTCAGATGTTAATATTAAAAATAATTTCGATAATATAGTTATCATACTTTCCCTCCTACTTCACATAAATATTACAGCAAAGAAAAGCTTTTTGCTCTCCTTTGCTGATTTATAATTAATTTTAAAGTTTTTTTATTAGTTCTGTAGTTAATATAGATGAATTTACTGCAGCTATTTGTAAGAATTCATCAAAAGTAACTCGAGTTCCTTCTTCTGCTTTATCACTTACACTACGGCAAACTATAAATTTTGTTCCAAATTGGTAACAAGTTTGAGCAATCGCTGCTGCTTCCATTTCAACTACTTGCATATTAGGAAAGTTTTTCAATATTCCTTTTTTCAACTCTTTATTAGAGATAAATGAGTCTGATGTACCCACTAAACCAAAATGAATATTATGATCTGGTAAACTTATTTCTGAAGCTAGTTTTTGCAACTCTTCATCACTCTTATACGCTGGTGGCATTTGTGGTACTTGACCAATTTCATAGCCAAACTCTGTTGCATCGACATCAAAATGTCTTACTTCTGTAGCAACGATCATGTCCCCAATTTCCATATCACCTTGTAAGGCACCACATGTTCCTATATTAATCACATATTCTGGTTTATAGTGATCTAATAATAGAGTTGTAGCAATAGCAGCATTCACCTTCCCTGGTAAACTTAACATAAGAACAATATCGCGTCCTTCATATTTACCTTCATAAAACGTTACATGTGCTATTTTTTTCTCTTGTAAATTTTCTATTTTTTCTTTTATTATAGCCACTTCTTCTGGCATTGCACCGATTAATGCTATCATAATACTATTCTACCGCTAGAATTTTGATATCCATTGAATCTTCTGGCCCTGTTGGTAATGAAACTTTCGCAATATCTCCAACTTCTTTTCCTAATAAAGCTTGTGCCACTGGAGATTCATTTGAAATTTTGTATTCAAATGGATTAGCCTCAGCACTACCTACGATTTTGTAAGTTTCTGTTAACCCGTCTGGTAGTTCTTGATAAGTTACTTTGTTACCTAAACGAATTGTGCTTGATTTTTCATCTAATTCGATAATAACAGCATAACGAATCATTTGTTCCATTTCTAAAATTCTTTGCTCGATGAATCCTTGTTCATCTTTTGCTGCATCGTACTCAGAGTTCTCAGATAAGTCCCCGAAGCTACGTGCGATTTTAATTTTTTCAATTACTTCTGGACGTTTTACTTTTTTATAGTGTTCTAATTCTTCAACAAGTTTGTCATAACCTTCTTGGGTCATTTGATATTCTAATTTTTCTTCTAAAGCCATGGTAATACTCCTTTTTTTAGTCTACTCTATATTATATCTTTTTTTTTATTATTTTGCTAGTAGCGATTTGATTTTTGTTATTAAAATATCAATCGCAATATCATTATATCCACCATCAGGAACAATAATATCAGCATATTGTTTAGTTGGTTTAATATACTTTTCATGCATCGGTCTAACAGACACTAAATATTGATTAATTACTGATTCTACAGTTCTTCCACGTTCATTAATATCACGTAATAATCTTCTTAAAATACGAAGATCACTTGGTGTATCAACAAAAATCTTAATATCCATTAATTCACGTAGTTTTTCTGAATAAAGACCAAACATACCTTCGATAATAATTACATCTTTAGGTTCTTGGTGTTTCTGTTCACTACTTCTAGTGTGATTTACGTAATCATAGACTGGCAATTCAACAGCCTTCCCTTCGATTAACTCTAATAAATGGTTGTAAAGTAACTCGTTATCAAATGCACTAGGGTGATCATAGTTTGTTTTAACTCTTTCATCCATTGTCATATGGCTTTGATCTTTGTAGTAATAATCTTGCTCAATTAATGCAACTTTATCTTGAGTTAACTCGTCTATAATTCTTTTAGTAACAGTAGTTTTACCACTACCGCTTCCTCCAACAATACCGATAATTTTTGGTCGTTTTGTAGCCATTAGCGTCCCATTTCCTTTCGCATCATATTGCTTTTAAATACTCTAGAGTCTAATTTTGTTCTAATAATTTGAAGTGGATGTCTTGCTGCATCTAGTAATTCACCATCTTCATCGTAAATTTCACCGATAACTTGTCTAAATGTATCGATCTCTGGTCCAAAGAATTCAACCTCTTGACCTGTTTTAAAGAAGTTACGTTGTTGAATTGTTGCAATTTGAGTTTCTTCATCATAGTGAAGAACTTGCCCAACGAAGTCATAGTTTGTTTTCTTACCACCTTCGTTTCCAAACATTTGTTCAGAATACTTAGGAATTTCATAGAAGAATGACATTGCAGTATCACGGTTAGCACATTTATATAATTCTAATTTATATTCTGGTGTCATCTCAAAATTATCTGGATCTGCACAATAATCATCAATTAGTTTTCTATACACACTTGCAACTGTTGCTACATAGTGAATAGATTTCATACGACCTTCAACTTTTAACGAATCAATACCTAATTCAATAATCTCTGGTACTGCTTCAATTAAAGTTAAGTCTTTTGGACTCATCGCATAAGGATTTGCACCTTCATCGAATAACTTAGTATCTTCGTCAGTTCCTTCCTCATAAAGGTCATAATTCCAACGACATGACTGACAACAACCTCCACGGTTACTATCACGAGCTGTCATGTAGTTACTTAATGTACAACGTCCAGAATATGCTATACACATCGCACCGTGAACAAACATCTCGATCTCAACATCTGTTTTTTCACGAATTTCTTTAATTTCTTCATATCCTGTTTCACGAGCTAGTACTACACGGTGTACTCCTTCGCTTTCCCAATATCTAACTTCCTTATAGTTTGAGATAGATTGTTGTGTACTAATATGTACCTCTACTTTTGGAGCTACAGCTTTACATCTTTCAATGATATATGGATCCGCTACGATAATTCCTCTTACTCCTGCATCTTGAAGCGCCATTAAGAATTCATCTAATCCTTCAAAGTTCTCATCGTGCGCAATAATATTCGCTGTAACATAAATATCAGCTCCATATTTTGCTGCAAATTCACAACCTTCTTTAATCTCTTCAATTGTGAAGTTGTCTGCATTACTACGAAGCCCAAACTCCTGCCCTCCTAAGAACACAGCATCTGCTCCATAATGAATAGCTATTTTTAATTTTTCTAAATTCCCTGCTGGAAGCAGTAATTCTGGTTTTTTCGTTATTACTCTCTTACCGTCTCTAATTTCTGAAATATTTGGTATCGCCATAAGTTAAGGTCACATTCAAGTATGACCCATCCTCCTTGTCTTTTTTATTAGGTTTTATATAGGAAACCTTACCCTTTTATATAATTCAAATATATACTAGTACATAGTTTTCTTATAGAAGAATCCTAAGTCTACTTCTCTGTATTTTGGTTTAATTCTTTCTATATCGTTATAGAAATCTTGTTTTTCATCCTCATAAGCTTCTTTGTCTTCATAATAAAGATCAATAGCATCACGATAAATAGTTACAACCTCTGTGATATAATCTTCATCTTTTAAAACACCTTCAATCTTAAATGCAGTTACCCCTGCTTCGATTAGACGATCTAATTCTTCTATCGCACAGATATCATTTGCACTCATGATGTGTGTCCCATTTGAATCCTCAAAAATTGGATAACGTTCATTTCTATCTTGACTGTATAGGAATAGTTTCTTAGAATTACTATATTCTTCAATATACTTCTCTTTACCACTATACATAAAATAGTTATCCACCAATTTTCTTACAGATTGGAACATACAAAGCATTCCCTGAACTTGCACTTCAATTTCATATTCACTTTTTCCTGTAATTTCAATAATTTCATCAATAGTTAATTCTTTTGAAAGACACGTTCTATATGCTCCACGTTTCCCCCAATAATTACATGAGAAAGAGTTCGTAGCTAATGTATGTGGATCCCATTGAAGTTTAAAATCAAGATTTTCTTCTCTTAAAATTGTAATAATTGTTGGTTCTCCATATATTAGAGCATCTACATTTAGTGTTGATAAATAATGTAAATAATCAACTAAGTCATCTATATGCTCATTATGGAATATTGCATTTACACTAACATATGCTTTTTTCCCTGCTTGGTGTATAATCTCAATAGCCTTTTTTAATTCGTCTCTATTAAATTCACCAGCAAGACGTAATCCATATTTTTCTTCACCAATAACGAAACTATCAGCTCCTACATTTATCAGTTCATAAATATGATCAATACTTTTCGGTGTTACAACTAACTCTACTGTCATTTTTTATCCTCTCTTAATAAAATATACTAACTTCACAGTTCTATAATTTTATTTTCTTGTTGTTATAGTTATTCCATCTCCAAATGGTAATATTACACTCTCATAATTTTCATGTTTTAATAACCATTCATTGTAATTATTAATTTTTCTAGAAAGTTGTTTTAAATCTCTACTGTGTTTAATAATACTTGGATCAGCAACCATTCCTTTGAATAGTACATTGTCCGTAATAACTACGACATCCTCAGCAAAATATGGTTCATATAATTCAAAAAACTTTCTACTTTGACTTTTAGCACCATCAATGAATACTACATCGTATGGGGCATTTGTCACTACTTCATCTTGAAGTTCTAATGCATCTGCATGAAGTAATGTTATTTTATCAGTAAGATTTCTCTTTTCTATATTGTTTTTTGCTTGGTTATACATCTTATCATCACGTTCAATAGTTGTTACATTACATCCTATTTTTTCAGCTAATTTAATAGATGTATATCCAATTGCCGTTCCTATTTCTAACAAATTCTTAGCTTTCTTTACTTTAAGCATTTGAATTAAGAATCTTATCCCAATCTTATCTATAATCGGCACTCTATTCTCTTCGGCATATTTTTCTAATTCTAAATAAAATTCATCAAAATCTTCTAACAAATTAATAACATACAAATCATCTTTTGATTCTATCGCAACCATGTTTACCTCCATATTTATACATCATATTATGATACCATAAAAGTTGGTATAAATGCAATTATAAAGACTAGTACATACAAAATATTCAAATATAGTCAACAGTATTTTTATACAATAAAACTAAATTTATGTATACTCTTTAAATACTACTAATAATGCCATGGATAAAACTAAAAAAGGGAGTGACTCAAAAATCGCGATTTCAAAGAAATCGATTTTGTCGAGTCACCCCCGCACAGTTTATTAGATACCTAAAAAGCTTTTATAAAGCGAATTTAGATATCAATAAACCACTGCGTCTATGAGTTATCATATACACTTTGTTCAAATTTAGGACTTTTGAGTCAGCCCCTTTATAATTATAATCTTATTTTTCTAAAGCTTGAACAGCTGTAATTAATGAAAGTTTGTATACATCTTCTGCATTACATCCACGAGATAGGTCGTTTACAGGAGCGTTTAATCCTTGTAAGATTGGTCCTACAGCTTCAAATCCACCTAGACGTTGTGCAATTTTGTATCCAATATTACCAGCTTCTAAGCTTGGGAATACAAATACATTAGCATCCCCTTGTACTTTTGAATTAGGAGCTTTTAATTTAGCTACTGAAGGTACAACTGCAGCATCGAATTGTAATTCACCTTCTACCGCTAATTCAGGTGCATTTTCTTTAACTAACTTAGTAGCTTCTGCTACTTTTGTAGTGTCTTCAGTAACAGCTGAACCTAAAGTTGAGAAACTTAACATTGCTACTTTTGGATCAACGTTGAAGCTTTTAGCTGTTTTAGCACTTTCGATTGCGATTTCTGCTAATCCTTCAGCATCTAATGTCGGGTTAATCGCACAGTCAGCAAATACATAACGTTTGTCTTCTTTACTCATGATGAATGCACCACTTGTACGTTTTGTTCCTGGTTTTGTTTTAATGATTTGTAATGCTGGACGAACAGTGTCTCCAGTAGAATGAATTGCTCCAGATACTAATCCTTCAACTTCACCAGTGTATACTAACATAGTTCCGAAGTAGTTAACATCTTTTAATAATTCACGAGCTTTTTCTTCAGTTACTTTTCCTGCACGACGTTCTACAAACTTAGCAACTAATTCTTCTAATTTTTCGTAGTTTTCGTGATCGATAACTTCTAGGTTAGAAGCATCTAAAGATAATCCTTTAGCGATTTCTTCTACTTTTTCTTTTTTCCCAACTAACACAGGTTTAACATAACTAGTAGCGCCTAATTTAACAGCCGCTTCTAATACACGCTCATCATATGCTTCTGGTAGTACGATACGTACATTTTTCCCTTCTAATTTTTGTTGAAGTTCTACAAATAAATCATTTGCCATCTTCATTTCCTCCTAATTGTATATAATGTCTTTAATATGTCTTATCGGCTTTAAACTTAAAGCATCGAAAAGACTGCCCTTACCTAAAATAGTATACCCTAATAACAATCCAATATAAAATATTATGATCATTAGGGCTATGTTTCGCAAATACCTTACTAATTTATCATTTGATTTCATAATAAATTCCTACTCATCTATTCTTTGAATATCTGCACCTAGTTTTCTCATTTTTTCTTCGATGTCTACATAACCTCTATCAATGTGGTAAATGTCAATAACTTTAGTAGTTCCTGTAGCCATTAAACCAGCAATGACAAGAGCTGCTCCTGAACGTAAATCCGTTGCTTTAACAGTAGTTCCTTCTAAATGAGGTAATCCTTCGATTAGTGAACTTCTACCTTCAATTCTAATCTTCGCGTTCATTCTGCGTAACTCTTCAACATGCATAAATCTATTTTCAAATACAGTCTCAGTGATAGTACTAGTACCATCAGCTAATAACGTTAATACACACATAATAGACTGCATATCTGTTAAGAATCCTGGGTGTGGTAATGTCTTAACATCTACAGGTCTTAAACTGTCTAGTTTATTACTTACACGCATAGACGTTTCATCAACTACTTCTATGTTAACGCCCATTTCACGCATTTTACTTACTAAGGCAACATTATCTTTATAAGGTGCACCTTTAACTAGTACATCCCCTTTAGTTGCTGCCGCTGCAATCATGTATGTAGCAGCTTCTACACGGTCAGGCATAACTGTGTACTCAGTACCTACTAATTTTTCTACTCCTTCAATAACTAAAACAGAAGTTCCTTTACCTTCAATCTTAGCTCCCATTTTAATTAGGAAGTTAATCATATCTTCGATTTCAGGTTCTTGAGCTGCGTTAACAATAGTAGTTTTCCCTTTTGCTAAACAGCTTGCCATAATAACGTTTTGAGTTCCACCTACACTTGGGAAATCGAAGAAAATCGTTGTTCCTTCTAATTCTTTTTCTGCTCTTGCCTCAACAAAACCAGCATCTTGAATAATTGTAGCTCCTAGTGCTTCAAACCCTTTTAAGTGTTGATCAATAGGTCTACTTCCAATTGAACATCCTCCAGGCATTGCTACTTTTGCACTTCCTTCACGCGCTAACATAGGTCCTAATACTAAAAATGATGCACGCATTTTACTAACAAATTCAAATGAAGCCTCTGTTAATAATGGTTTTGTCGCATCCATTTCTAAAGTATTTTCTTCTGGTCTATAATCAACCTTTACTCCTAGACTTTCAAATAATAATCCTATTGTCTTAATATCTGATAACTTAGGAACATTATAAAATTTACTTGTACCCTCTGTTGCTAATAAACCTGCAGCTAAAATTGGTAATGCCGCATTCTTCGCACCAGAAACTTGTACTTCTCCTATTAAAGGTGTTCCACCTTTAACGACTATCTTTTCCAAGTTGTTTCCTCCATCTCTATATTTACATTTTATATCACATATAATACTACCACAAATTATAAAATAAATAAAGTTTGAATAAATATTTTTAAAATTTATTTTATTACGAAAGTATGCCTTTTCTATACATGAAATATAAAACTAGTTTTAAACAAAGATTTAATATTATTTTTTATTTTAGGTAAGATTGAAATTAACTCGTATTTAAATACGAAACATTAAAATTATTCTGCAAGAATTAAAATAGATTACTTCCAAAAATATTGTAGTTATCTTGCAGAATAATCTTTAAATTTAAACTGTTTTAATTGAATAATTCTATCAATTACAATTCATCAAAGAATGATAATTGTGCTTTTTCCGGAAGACCTTTTAATGTCCCCATTTCTCTTAAATATTCTACTACCGTAGAAGATACACTTCCTCGTTTTGAGAAATCTTCAATTGATAAAAAGGCTTTCTCTTCTCTCGCTTGAACGATCTTGTTAGCTACGTTATCTCCAAGTCCGGGAACAATCGAGAACGGTGGAATTAACGTATTTCCTTCAATTATGTAATCATGACTTGCTGATTTTTCTAAATCAACTTTAGAGAATGTAAATCCTCTCTCCATCATCTCATTAGCAATTTCATAACTTACAAGGGCATCTTTATCTTTATTTGATAGTTCATTTTTATCTGTAGTTTTTATTTCTTTTATTTTCGCTTTTAACGTTTCTGCTCCCTTAACTACCGTAATAATGTCAAAGTCACTAGCTCTGACAGAATAATAAGCACAGTAGTATGTTAATGGTTGATGAACTTTAAACCAAGCAATTCGAAGCGCCATAAGTACGTATGCACATGCATGGGCTTTAGGGAACATATACTTGATTTTTTTACATGAATCAATATACCACTCTGGTACATTATTATCTATCATCTCTTTTTCAAAGTCTTCAGTTAATCCTTTACCTTTCCTTACGCTTTCCATTATTTTGAAAGATAAACCTTCTTCTAATCCAGCATGAATTAAATATACCATAATGTCATCACGACAACCAATTACATCTTTAAGTTCACAAGTACCATTTTTGATTAATTCTTGAGCATTACCTAACCAAACGTCCGTACCATGAGATAATCCAGAAATCTGAACTAATTCTGAATATGTTGTCGGTTTTGTATCATCCAACATCTGAATAACAAAGTTTGTTCCAAACTCAGGAATACCAAATGTTCCACTTGCTGAATCTACTTGATCTCTAGTGACACCAAGCGCCTCAACTGTTGAAAAAATACCCATTACTTCAGGATCTGATACATCTATTGTTTTAGGATCAATACCAGATAAATCCTGTAACTTTCTAATCATAGTCGGATCATCGTGTCCAAGTATATCAAATTTCAAAATATTATCATGGATAGAGTGGAAATCGAAGTGAGTTGTTCTCCATGGACTCGTTTCATCATCCGCAGGGAATTGATACGGAGTAAAGTCAAAAATATCCATATCATTAGGAACTACTAGTATACCACCAGGATGCTGTCCAGTAGTTCTCTTAGAACCTTCACATCCTGCTGCAATACGTTCTATATCTATACTTCTCTTCTCTATTTCATTTTTCTCATAATAATCTCTAGTAAATGAATAAGCCGTTTTCTCAGCCACTGTAGAAATAGTTCCAGCACGATATACGTAATCTTCACCGAAAATTTCTTTCGTAAAGTTATGAGCCGTTGCTTGATATTCACCAGAGAAGTTTAAATCTATATCGGGTACTTTATCTCCATTAAATCCTAAGAATGTTTCGAAAGGAATATCTTGGCCATCTTTTGTCATTTTTACATCACAATGTGGACAGTTTTTATTTGGAAGGTCAAAGCCCGATGCGTATTCAGCATTTAGGAAAAATTCACTATGTTTACATTTCGGGCAAACGTAATGTGGGGCTAACGGATTAACTTCTGTAATTTCCATCATTGTGGCTACAAGTGATGAACCAACCGATCCCCTTGAACCTACTAGATATCCATCATCTAGTGATTTTTTTACAAGTTTATGTGAAATTAAATAAACCACACTAAATCCATTACCGATAATAGATGCAAGTTCTTTCTCTAATCTTTTTTCCACTATTTCCGGCAGCTCTTCACCATATATTCTATGAGCCATATCATAACTTAGATTACGTACCTCATCGGCTGCACCTTCAATATTAGGCGTATACAGCTTGTCTTTTAACGGTACAACTAACTCAATCATATCATTGATTTTATGCGTATTATCAATAACTATTTCTTCTTTTAATTGTTCATCAAGATAAGAGAATTCTTTTAACATTTCTTCGGTTGTAAGGAATGTAGCCATCGGTTTTAAATCACGTGCACCAGGATTACTTTTCACCGTTAGTCTTAATATTTGGCGATAAACATGTTGATATTCATCTAAATAATAACAGTCTCCTGTTGCGACAACAATTTTTTCTTTTTTCTTAGCTAATTGAATTAATTTTTTCAGGATTTCTTCTAATTCTGCATTATCTGCTATTCTTTCATTTCTTATGAAATTAGCATAATGATGTTTAGGTTGAATCTCAATATAATCGTAAAAATCAATTATATTCTCTACTTTGGCTTCTTTAGAATTTAGCAATTCTTCAAATACTTCATTATCACCATTACCACTACCAATTAATAAATCTTCTCGATATTGTTCTAATAAACTACGTGGAATTGTAGGTTTAGCAGAGTTCAAGTACTTAGTACAACTATATGAAACTAATCTGAATAAATCTTTAAGCCCCTTAGCATTCTTAACCAAAATCGAACAAGGGAATGTTCTTGAGCGTTTATGCGCAAGTTCTAAGTCAATTTTTTCATCTATTTCATTATGATATTCAATACCTAATTCGTATAATTGATCTAGCATTTTCACGAAAATTTCTGCCGTAGCTTTTGTATCATAAATAGCTCTATGGTGTTGAACTAAGCGAACTTTGTATAATTTAGCTAAATTGCTAAGACCATGTCTTTTCGCTTCTTTATTTTCAGCACGAGAGACGAATAATGTATCTATACTAGCATTATTCTTATTCTCTAACCCTAGTCGTTCAAAACAAGTATCCAAGAAGCCTAAATCAAACTTCGCATTGTGGGCTACTAATATGTCATCTTCATCTAACCAATTATAAAAGTTAGTCATTACTTCTTTTTCAAGTGGAGCATCTTTAACATCATCATTAGTAATACTCGTTATTCTAGTAATAAGTTCTGAAATAGGTCTTTGTGGATTAATATAACTTTCAAAACTATCTATTTCAGCTCCATTTTTCACCTTAACCGCAGCAATCTCGATTAATCTATCACGTTCTGCTGAAAGACCCGTAGTCTCGACGTCAAATACAACATATGTAGCGTCTTTTAATTTAAGTTCTTTCGGATTTGTCGTAGCAGTAATACTATCATCCATGATAAAGGCATTTAACCCATAGATTGGTTTAATATCCTTCCCTTTTGAACTCAAACAAATTTCAGGATATGCTTGAACACCATATGTATCTGTAAAAGCAATGGCTTCATGTCCCCAATCTATAGCTCGAGCTAAATATTCTTTTGCTGAAGAAATACCTTCAAGCTGACTCATCTTCGTATGAGTATTTAGCTCTATTCTCTTTTTCCCGCTGTAATTATCTTTTTTCTCTTCTTTATTAGCAACCTCAATAGACTTAGGTTCGATGATTGTATCTCTTAAATATGGATCATTACTTACAGCTCCATGAATCTTAAGCCATTGACCTTTCTTAATTCCTTTTACTAGGTCTATTAATTCATTCTTACGTTTATTTTGGAATTTTGAATTAGGATTGTTACCAAATAATCTTAGTATTATAGAATCACTATAATCAGTAAGTTTTAAACGATACTGACTCGAACCATTTCTATGAACAATCTCTTCAGTTCCAAAAACCTGAGCCATTATAGTTACATCTCCGGCATAACCAACAACATCCTTGATTTCTACAATGTCCTCATCGCGAATTTCTTGCCCATATCGAGTTCCACCACCGCCTCCAAAGGCAACGAATTTTCTTTCAGATTCTTTTGGTTTTCTCTCAGCCTCTTTTTTCTCTATTTCCTCTAACTTAACGATTTCCTGGGAAATTTTTTCTTCTTGACTCACAAGTACCGCTTCAACATCAGTTTTAGAAAAATTAGGAATAATGTCTTTAATTTCAATACCTATATTTGCATAACTACTTATTATTTGTTGTTTTCGTTCATTAATAAAATTATTCCAAATCGATGGAGCCATTATTTTCATAGTTAAAACACTATTGTTAACTTCAACTTCACTAAATAAAATACTCTCCATTAGAACTTGAGAAATCTCTGAGAAATTTTCTAATATTATATACTTCCAAAATTCTTTTATTTGCTCATCCGTGACTTCAGCACTTACCTTCAAACGATAATTAACAATGTAATCACCTAAGAAATTTTCTCGCAATTTCTGAATAAGTAATGTTAATTCTTCTACTGAAGGTAAACTTTCTCCACTAAAATTAAACGTCCAAATCTTATTCTTATTATCTTTTTCTATATTATCTAAAGAATAATTTATGAATTTTGAGTTTGATAACTGTTCTTCTAATTCTAATGTTTTAACTAATAAAGAAAAATGTTTATTACTCATGATTCCTCCTACTTTTTATATAACTGACTATGTTTTCATTAATTTATAAGTTTCTCTCTAATCTACCATTAGAGAGAAAAATTAATTTCCACAATAATTCTAATAACTTCCATTAAACATAAAAAATTCATTCATCTTAATTCTATATAAAGATAAAATGAATTGACTTATCATACAATTTTTTAATATATTTTCTATAAATAAGAATATATTATACATAACTAAATTATACTAAAAATACCAACTAAAAACAAATGGTTATTTTCTTAACAACTATTTATTTTTAATTGGCATTCTTTAATTCAGCTTATAATTATTATTTATAAAATGATTCTACTTTAGCTAATACATCGGCTACTTGTGTATCAACTTTTTCTAAAGTTTTTCTTTCTTTAACCTCTACAACACCCTCAACGGCTTTTTTACCAACAACTACTTGTAATGGAATACCGATAAGATCAGCATCGTTAAATTTAACACCAGCACGCTCTGCTCTATCATCGTAAAGAACTTCATATCCTGCTGCTGTTAGTTGAGAATATAATTCTTCACTAAGTTTAACTTGTTCTTCTTTCTTAACATCAACACACACTAAATGTACTTGATATGGTGCTACCTCTTTAGGCCAAATAATACCCTTTTCATCACTATGTTGTTCGATAATTGCTGAGATACAACGAGTTACCCCAATACCGTAACATCCCATGTAGAAGTGATTTGCACGACCATTAGCATCTAAATAAGTAACATCCATAGCTTCTGAATAACCTTTACCAAGTTCGAATACTTGTCCAACTTCGATACCTTTAGCAAATTTAACTGGTCCTGATAAATCTTCCGCTAAGTCACCTTCTTCAATCATACGAAGATCGTAGTGAGCATCAACTTCATAATCTCCTGGATTTACGTTAATATAGTGGAACCCTTTTTTGTTAGCTCCACAGCTATGATTGTACATATATTTAATCGCATTATCACCGATTACTTTACATCCCTTGATTCCGAATGGTCCCATGTAACCAGCTACACTTCCCATAACTTCTTCAATTTCTTGTTCTGTTGCCATTTCAACTTCAGAAGTTCCAGTAGCTTTCATGAATTTAATGTCATTAAGTTGATCATTACCACGCATAAGAACTAGGTAGAATTCTCCATCAGCTTTTAGAGCTAATGCTTTCATCGCACGATTAACTTCTACACCACAAAATGCTGCGATATCATCGATTGATTGTTGATCTGGAGTTTCTAATAGACTACGTTCTTTTTTCTCAAAACCTGTAGGCATTGTATAGTTTTGTTCAACTACCGCTGCAGTTTCGATGTTTGCTGAGTAATCACTCTCTTCAGTATACACAATTGTATCTTCCCCTACTTCAGCTAACGCTTGGAATTCATGAGTATAGCTTCCACCAATATTACCAGAATCAGCTTGTACCGCACGATACTTAAGTTCGAATCTATCAAAAATATTACTATATGCTTGATAATAATCTTTATACGTTTCTCTTAAAGATTCTGGTGAATCATGGAATGAATAAGCATCTTTCATTATGAACTCTTTACAACGTAATAATCCTAAACGTGGACGAATTTCATCACGGAACTTAGTTTGAATTTGATATAAGTTCATAGGTAATTGTTTATATGAAGTTATCATATTATTAACTGTTTGAGTAATTATTTCTTCTGCAGTTGGACTTAGGGCATATCCTGCTTTTTTTCTATCAGTTACACGAATAAGTTCTTCTCCCATTTTGTCCCAACGACCAGATTTTTTCCAATATTCATCTGATTGTAAAATAGGCATTAAAAGCTCTGCTGCACCGATTTTACTATGTTCTTCTCTAATTACTTTTTCAATTTTTTGAATTACACGAGTAGCCAAAGGAAGGTAAGTATAAACTCCTGCAGATACCTGCTTCACCATCCCCGCTTTAATAAGCAACTTATGACTTGTTGCTTCTGCAGAGGACGGTACTTCTCTTGTTGTTGGAATAAATGTTTTTGATTGTCTCACAACAATACCACCTCTCATATTTAAAATTTCCTATATTATTATACCATAAATTATAATAATTTTTTCAAAAAAAATATTTTTTATTAAATTTAAAATTTGTAAAATTATATCAGTTTTCGACTATTTGTAATTCAAATTTTCTTCAGAATATAGTATAATAGATAGGATAATTATTTATGGAGGGATATATGTTTAATTATCCTAATAAGAAGAGTAATTTCATTCAAAAAACTAAATATTCTAATCGAGGTATGGAACTCGAAGAAGACATTAATTTTGCGAATAAATATTACTTAAATAATGACATTGCAGTTATTCATAAGAAACCTATTCCAATTCAAATAGTGGAAGTGAATTATCCTAACAGATCGAGTGCTATGATTACCAAAGCATTTTATAAAACCCCTTCTACTACTGATTACAACGGTCTTTGGAATGGAAAATATATTGATTTTGAGGCTAAGGAAACTAATTCAGCCACATCATTTTCTTTAAATAATATTCACGAACATCAAATAGATCATATGCAAAAGATTTTAAATCATGGTGGAATTACTTTTATTATCGTTAGATTTAAAAAAATCGATAAAACATTCATACTTCCATTTAAAAAATTTATATTTTTCTATGATCGCGCTAAAAACGGCGGCAGAAAATCTATAAAACTTAGTGAATTTGAAGAAACTGCATTTGAATTATCATTTAACTACAAAATAAGATTAGATTATATAACTATTATAAAAAATAATGAAAGTGAGTTTTAACAACAGATGAAAACTTTATTCAAATATATTAGTTCCATCTTTTTTTCAATATGCTTAGTATTATTTTTTGCTATTTTAATACTATTTGCTAAAGAATTAAAAGATGTTCCGGATATAACACAGGCTAATTTGCAAGATCCATTATCATCAGAAATTTATGATAAAAATCTTAATCTAATAGCTACAGTTGGAGCTGAAAAAAGGGAATACGTTTCGATAAATGATATTCCTAAAAATATTACAGATGCTGTACTATCTACAGAAGACTCTAGATTCAAATCACATATTGGTATTGATCCTATTCGTCTTATCAAAGCAGTACTTGTAAATATCCGTTCTAATTCAGCACAACAAGGTGCTAGTACAATTACACAACAGGTAGTAAAAAATTCACTACTAACGTCTGATAAATCATTACAAAGAAAAATTCAAGAAGCTTATCTATCTCTTAAATTGGAAAACAGATATTCTAAAGATGATATATTAGAGATGTATATGAATAAAATTTACTATTCTGATGGTCAATACGGTGTTAAAACAGCAGCTAAGTACTTTTACAATAAAGAGTTAAACCAATTAACATTACCTCAAGTTGCCCTTTTAACTGGTATGCCTCAACAACCAATTCTATATAATCCATATGATTATCCAGAACAAGCAAAAGAGCGCCGTAACACAGTATTATACGCACTTCTAAATAATGATAAAATTACAGAAGATGAATATAACAATGCAATTAACACACCTATTATGGACGGAATAGTTGAAAAAACAAAAGAAGAACGTGCAAACCAACACACTTATAATCCTAAGTTTGCTGCATATATTGATCAAATAACAAAAGAATTAAAAGAAAATCAAAACTTTGAAAATATTAAAGACCCACTTTCTATGGGATTAAAAATATATACTAACTTAAATCCAGAATTACAAACATATGTTCAAGATATGTTAGATAATCAAAGTGCTCCTATGATACGTCATGCTTCTCAAGCAGCTATCTCAGTTCTTGATACAAAGACTGGACTAATCGAAGCAATTGGTGGTGGGAAAAATTATAAAGCTGGTGGATATAATTATGCCGTTGATGCCCGAGTTCAACCTGGTTCATCTATCAAACCTTTAATTGACTATGCTCCAGGAATTGAATACTTTGGATGGGATTCTCAAACTACATTCTCAGACTCACCATATCAAATTGCTGGGACTAACTTCTATATCCAAAACTGGGATAGACTTTATCACGGTACAGTTACTATGAGTACAGCTTTATCATGGTCTTATAATATACCTGCGGTTCGTGCTTTCGAAACTGTTGGATACGAAAGATCTAAACATTTCGCTGAAAAACTTGGTATTCCTGTAACAAAAGATGAACCAACTACAGCAATTGGAGGGAACGTTGATGGAGTTTCTACTCTTCAAATGGCAGGTGCATTCGCATCTTTTGGTAATAAAGGATATTACAATAAGCCTTCAACAATAGTTAAAGTGTTTAACGCAAATGGTAAAGAATTACCTAATATTAAAGATGAACCTGTTAAAGCAATGTCAGAAGAAACTGCCTATTTAATTACAAATGTATTAAAAGGTGTACTTTCTAGTAACGGTACATCGCCTAATGGTAAAGTTGAAAACTTTGATATGGCTGGTAAATCAGGCTCAAGTACATTTGACGATTCTGCATACTATAATTATGGAATAGATGTTGTGAACTCTACTAAAGACAGTTGGATGATAGGTTATACTACTGACTATACTGTTTCGGTTTGGCAAGGTGCTGATATGGTAGACTCAGCTGCAAAAGCTCTATCTTCAGAGCAGGCGAAAACTACACAGGTAATCATGGCAGATGTTATGAAGAAAGTTTCAGATAAGAAAGTACCTGCAGCATTTGAAAAACCTGCAGGAATTGAGACAAAAAATGGTGTTGAGTATGCCAAAGAAAGAAATACGGAAACTGACCATATGTATGCTGGTACTGACAGAGACGCAGTTTATCAAGCTGCTATCGCACAAAAACAACGTGACAGTCGTTCTGCACTTACAACAGTATTCAACTCTTTAACAAATTCTACTAATAGAGCAAATAGTTCTGTTGCTACACAAAGACAAACAGCAGGTAGAACAAATCAAACAAATAGAGCTACAAATCAAAATAGACGGTAATAAAAAAGAATCGTGAGAAATTCACGATTCTTTTTTATTTTATATAATTTTTATATAAATTCTCACAAATTTCAAAGTCTAAATTATCATCAATATCATAGCTGTATATTTTATCCATCTCATATACTTTCGTTTTATTTGTATAAAAAGTTTTATCCCTTAAGTAATTGTTTTTTGTCGACATCCATATAGAGCCATTAGGATATATATGTTCTGGTTCATCCTGTCTTCT
The DNA here is from genome assembly GCF_041433745.1 of Gemella sp. 27098_8_149. NCBI lineage: Bacteria > Bacillati > Bacillota > Bacilli > Caryophanales > Gemellaceae > Gemella > Gemella sp. 27098_8_149. The sequence goes on from NZ_JAPWCB010000009.1 coordinate 58,663, forward strand.
ATAATTTCCACCATGACAAGAAGGAACTAAGTATCCTTTTTGCTCATCCATAAATAGACTTTTACTTAATTTAGGTTTAGTAAACGAAACAAGGTGATCACAATCTTTAAACATATCGAATGCTGTATGTATATGTTCTACTTTTCTAAGTGGAGAAGTTACTTGTAAATTCATGAAAATAAAATCTTCTTTAATGTCTTTAAATAAAAATTCTAAAGTTTCAAAAGTTGTAGAAGAGTCTAGCGAAACTTCTTTGGCTCGTTTAATGTATTTACAATGATTACCATATTCTCCTTCACACAAATTAAGATACTCTTCCGAATCAGATGATATCCAAATTTCATCAAATTTCTTACTATCTATTGCTATATCAATTGTATAAAAACATAACGGTCTTCCACAGAACAACTTTATGTTCTTATCTAATAATCCTTTTGAATTTTTACGCATTAAAATAACTGCAATTTTTTTCAAAAATATCCTCCTCTCCTTAGAATTTTTCTTTTTTATATTATAATACATTGTATCATTATAATATACCTAATACAATAATTTAAATATTAGAAAATCCTTTTTCCCCTCTAAAAAAAGATGGGAGTGACTCAAAAATCGTGATTTCGTAGAAACCGATTTTGTCGAGTCACCCCCGCGAGTTTATTAGATACCTAAAAAGCTTTTTTAAAGCGATTTTAGATATCAATAAACCACTGCGCCTATAAGTTCTCATATAAACTTTATTAAATTTTAGGACTTTTGGATCAGCCCAATCTTTTAAAATCCCTAGAAGTTAAATCCTTCATAGAATATTCTATTTTTCTTTATACCTTTTTCCTTAAGCATTTTTTCATATGCTAGATTCATCACCATTGGTCCAGCTATTATATAATTATACTCTTCACCAATCGGTAAACATTTATCTAACTGCTCTGTTGTAAATCTTCCATTTTGAGAATATGATTTAAAATTACTTCTTTCATTCCATAACTCGAATTTTTCTTGATATAAAAGTTTTTTATCTTTCTTCACAGTATATAAGAATGTTATATCTTTATTATCAAATTTATCGGCTAATCCAAGTAAAGGAACAACACCAATTCCTCCACCAATAAGAACAAACTTCTCATTCTTACCAGATTTTTCAATCATTGAACTTAGGACCCCATATCCTCTTGTTAAATTAACTTTTTCTCCTATCTCTAAATTAGGAAGATTTTTTGTGAAATCCCCTACACCTTCAATCGACATCTGAACATAGCCATCTCGCTCTGGTATATTCAATATAGAAAATGGATGTGGCTCTTTCATCCCCTTTACATTAGGGAACGAAATAAATGCAAAATCACCCGTTTCTATTTTTCTTAAAGCAGATTTACTAGTAGTAAGCGTTAATTCCGTAATATTTGAATCTACTTTTCTAACATTTTTTAAAAGCCCAACTTGTACATTTAAATACTTATTATATGCATAGTGTCCATAGGCACCAAATGCAATTACAGTATATAAAATAACTAAAATAGTGAATGGAACTATACTTCTTATATATGGAATCAGAAGAACATGTAAGAAAGCCAATAATGCAGCTACTAGATTAAGTCTATGTATCCACATAGATAACTCATGTTTAAAGATTTTTTCTAACATCTTTTTGATTTTCATTAAGATATTTATTCTTGAAGTTAACCAACCAGCCATAAAAACAAGTGAATAAGCAACGACTCCTATAAAGATATTCATCGACCATTCACCTGTCAACTCTATAAGACCCGATGATTTCAGTAGTTGATCATGAAGATACATAAAGATTACAGCAAAAATTGCTGTTACTCCATGAATTATATACATGTCTGGTAAACCTATTATTCTATCTAGCCATTTTGGCTGAGAAGACAGGAATATCGCTGATAACATCCATGAATATGCAAACACTCCTAAATTGATCGCTAATACTCTACTTCCAAACACCTCTGGCAAACCATTTCCTAATGTTACTATTAATGGTAACGGTATCGTTAACAAGACTATTAACCAAATCATATTAAATATAAATCTATGTTCTCTCAACATCTTTTATTTTTCCCTCCTCAAAAACTCTTTTTATTCCCTCTTTTGTTAACAAAATCCCTGTTAACAATTTATTTTCTACTATTTCTCTCCAAATTTTCTCATTAGCAACTACTCCTGCAGTTGCTAGTACATCGACATCTGATAGATATGTTCCAACTACTGTGACTTGAATATGATTAATATCGTTATCACTTTTGATATGTTGTCCTTTTTTACTAAACCCCGAAGTTGCCACTGCCCCATTTTTTATACTATACTTAGCAATTATTTTCTCCTTGTCTTCAGGATTCTCTATCCCGATTTTCCAAGAGAAGTTACTATCAAGTCTAGTACCAACTTGCATATCACCTGCGCCATTAATTGCTCCTGCTTCTAAAATATTATTATCAATAAGTGGCTTTATATATTTCATAAAAGCATTCTCTATCACCCACCCCTTAACAAATCCTGTTGGATTATATTTTCCATCAAAAAATGGGTCAAATAAACCATGAGTTTCTTTTTTAGCGATTATAGACCTGCTATAGACTTCTTGATATTCTATATCAAAAAAGTCATCTTGTAATTCTTCACCTATATCAGTATGTCTACTAACCAAACTTTCTGATAGAAACGGCGAAAATTTCTCTTCCACATTTTGTAAATATTTATCAATCTCATTAACAATTTGATTCAATACATCTATTAACGTTTCATCAAAACTATCCCTAACAAAGGCTATTGTGAAAGGCATGTTCATTCTTTTCAATACATAGGTTTTAAACTTAAACATTTTATTTAGCCTTATTTAATGCATCTTGTAAAGAACCTTTAAATCCTTTAAATGTTTCAGATGCTCCAGAAACTAATGCTATATCACTACTTTGAGCTTCTATTGCTTCCTCAACATATTTAGGAAGTGCTGTCTTATTAATGTTTTGTGAAAATTCTTCATCTGGCTGAAGAAGTACATTAACATTGGCTATTTTCCCACCTTGAACGGCTACACTTACTTGGAAATTTCCTACGTTTGTTTTTGTTACCGCACCAGTATAAGTTCCATCTTTATAAGTAACAGTCTCTTTTCCTGAAGAAGACGAAGTATTTTTACTTGTACCTTTTGTTTCTTCACTTTCTTTTTTTATATCTTTTTTTGTATTTTGAGAAGTAGAATTTGACGTTAAACTTTGACTACTTGGCTTTACAAAAGTATAATAACCGGCGGTCAATGCTGATGCTCCTACAACTCCAGTTAATGCTGTTTTTTTTATTTTACTCATATTTTCTCTCCTTTAAATCATTTTTATAGATAATATATCATATTTTACATTTACGTCCTACTAATTCGCATTAAATATATTATATATTTTTTTGTTAAAATTAGATTAATATTTTCATTCTAGAATATAGCTCTGCTCTAGCTATATTAAATATTACAAAATAAAAAACTTTAGAACTTTTTATAAATTCTAAAGTTTTTTTAAAAATGGTTATTTCTTTTTAGGTCTTGTTTCAGGGAATGTAAATACAAAAATGATATAAATTATACTACCTAGTAAATAAAAAATTATTGATGAATTGTAGCCCATATGATTTAAAACTAGACTCCAAATAAAGTTAAATAATGTATAAATTGCATATCCAAAAGCCCAAAATATTCCAAACATTATCGTTAATCTTTGTGAGTTCATATTTGGCAACTCATATGGAAGATTTAAATATACTGGATATTGAGAATACATGAAAAATCCTGATAAGCTAAACATAGCATATGCTAGTACTACATTACTAGATACAAAGAATAATCCTAATGCCATACATCCAATCATCAATGCTCCATGAGCGATTAAAAATGGTTTTCTTCTAAAATTCAATTTTCTAGTGACTACTAAACTAAATAAAGTTCCAATTATTCCCCCAACCGTTACTGTTAATATCATAAATTCTGCTTTAAAACCTGCATTGTGAGCATGTTCTGCTACAACTCTAGGAAGCGACACTAACGGCATAACATATAAAAATAAAAATCCACCAAATCCTAATGAAAATACATAGATAAATTTATCTTTAAACCCATCAGCATAAGTATACTTCTTAACTTCTTCTTCGTGTAATGTTTCTTTTGATTCAATCAACAATTTATAAACAAAATAGTTAGTATGTTTCCACGTAATTGTTGGTTCAAAATCATGAGAAAACATTAACCAACAGATAAATAAAATTATACTAAAAATACTAAATCCTATCATAGTATAACGCCAGTCATCTACAAAATGTTCTTTAAATAACAAGAATAAAATAGCAACTAATGCAGCTCCAACATTATAGGCTGCTGTAATAATTGCACTAGTCATAATTTTTTTATCATTCGGTATAAACTTAGCTACAAACGAGTTTATAAACACAATTATCATTGATCCACCAAATGCCATAATCATTCTAGAGAATGTGTATAACCAGTAGTTATGTGTGAAAATTGCAAAGAAAGAAAAACACAAACAAAACAATGCTAACATTGCAGCTTTTTTCGGATGTAGCTTAATTAATATAAACGCAGCAAGTAAATTAGCTATAATTCTTGCTATAGTTATAGTATAGTTTACAACTTCAGATATTATTGGAGAAACCTTTTCTCCATTAAAATAGTGATCTGTGATTTGTTTTGATAAGTTTGATCCTGCCACCCAGTTAGTAGCAAATACTACATATGCAGCAATTAGGATAGCAAACATAATAATTCCTTGCTTTCGCGTAGGTGAATTTGCAGATAATTCCATTTTGATACCTCTTTTTTAAAATTTTATTAATACAATAACTTACTGTTATAATACTGATTTCCTTTTTCAATTATAGTTTAATATAAAACATATGAAAATGCAAGAAAAATATGGTGTTTGCACTACGTTTTCATGAAAATATTTTTAAAATTAAAAAAGACTAATATCAAAGTATTAATCTTTTTTTCTAAATAAATTTTTTAATGATAATATTGGCTTATTCCTTACTATCTTGTCATTACCAATAAATTCTCTCATTTCTTTTAAACATTTTCCAGAATTTTTTACAATAAAGTTAAAACTTCCTGCACTTTTAGTATCTATAAAAAATCCTCTAATATATTTATCTCTAAAAAACATTTGTGCTCTAACTTTATCTATTTCTGACCAGGGTATCTGAATATAATCTTCAGAATTTCTATGATTATAAAATTCAAAGGCTTTGTCACCCACCATAACATCTCCATGTTTATTTCCAATTGAACCAGTAAGACAATTAGCCTTTGTCGTATAAACAACTTTTGTATTCATAGACATTACCATAGTTTTCACCTCCTCTAGAGTCTCTATAATTAATTTTAAAAAAGGAAGTTGAGATATTTAACCCCAACTTCCTTAACTTTATTACATTACACCTGCTACGTGAGCAATAACACCTAATGCGAATAATCCGAAAATTATTAATACTGGGCTTACTTTACGTTTTAATAACCACATACATACGAATGTTAATAATAACGCCGCAAATCCAGGAATAAGTTGATCTAAGTTATCTTGTAATGTTGTAACTTTTTCTGGTGTTAGTGAGAATTTTCCACTTGTTGCTTTTGTAATAATATCTTGTAATACTTCACTAGTAATGTGTGTTCCTTTTTCAGGGAAGTGAATAAATGCTTTTTCATCTAACTGTACTTTAGAAACAACTAATGGGAAACTGATGTTAGTCCAACGTTGAACTAAGATACCCATTACGAACATACCAAGGATTGAAGCTCCTTTTGTAATTGTTTGTAAAATACCACCTGAAAGGTCACTTGTAATTTCTGAACCTTTTTTATAACCAAATTCTTGTGTATACCATAAGAATCCAATACGGATTAAATTCCATGCGATAAAGAAGAATAATGGTGCAACAATTGAACCACCAGTTGCTAATGAAGCTGCGATAGCTCCAAGGATAGGACGAACTGTAAACCAGAATACTGGATCCCCAATACCTGCCAATGGTCCCATCATACCAACTTTAACCCCTTGGATTGCTGCATCATCGATATCAGCTCCATTTGCTTTATCTTCTTCTAAAGCAAGTGTAACCCCTAAAATTGGTGCTGCAATATATGGGTGAGTGTTAAAGAACTCTAAGTGACGTTTTAATGCTTGAGTAGCATCTTCTTTGTTTGGATATAATTTTTTAAGTGCTGGGATTAATGAGAATGCCCAACCACCATTTTGCATACGTTCATAGTTCCATGAACCTTGAAGGAACTGAGAACGTAACATTACGCTACGACGATCTTTTTTACTTAATGTAATTTTTTTCTCTGACATTTTGTAGTTCCTCCTTCTTAATAATCGTTTAAGATATCGCCTAGTGGATCTCCAGATGAAGTATTTCCACCTCCACCGCCACCTTTGTTTTTAGAAAGGTTTAGGTAGATAATTGCTAAACATAATCCGATAATACCAGTTGCGATAAGTGTTAATTGGCTAAGTGGTGCTAATGCAAATCCTAAGAAGAAGAATGGCCATACTTCTTTAGTTGCCATTAGGTTAATAACCATCGCAAAACCAACTGCAACTACCATTCCTCCACCGATAGCCATACCTTCTGTGAACCATTTTGGTAATGCTTCAAGAGCTTTTTGAACTACTGATGATGGAATGAACATTAATAATCCTGCTGGAATAGCAACACGTAACCCTTGAGCTGCAAGTGCTACATAGTGCCAGAATTCAACTCCACGGAAGTTACCTTGTTCTGCTGCACGGTCAGCTTGGTGAACGATAACTACTGATAATGTACGAACAACCATTGTAAGTACAAGTCCTACTGTAGCTAATGTAACAGCTGTTGCGATAGCGATAATACGTCCTTCAGCTGAGAAGTCACCAGCTTTAATGAAAATAATAGCAGATGCTACTGATGCTAAAGCTGCATCCGGAGCAACCGCAGCCCCAATATTAGCCCATCCAAGTGCTAATAATTGAAGAGCTCCACCTAAAATAATACCTTCTGATAAATGTCCTGTTGCTAAACCGATTAAAGAACAAGCGATAATTGGTTGATGGAATTGGAATTGGTCTAAGATACTTTCCATACCCGCTAAAAATGCAACAACAAGGACTAATATAACTGCTAGAATACTAAATTCCATAGTGTCCTCCTAATTACTATTAAATTATAATTTTAAACCTTCGCTAGATTTAGCTTCAATAAGTTTGAATAAATCTGATGGTGAATCGTTAGATACTTTACGTACATCAAATTTAACACCTAAATCACGAAGTTTTTTGTATACTTCTACATCTTCTTGATCTAATGATAATACGTTGTTAATTTGAACTTTACCAACAGAGTGAGCCATAGAACCAATGTTTAATTCTGGAATCTCTACTCCTTTTTCGATTACTGCAAGAGCATCTTGTGGTGTTTCAAATAATAATAACGCTTTTGTATCACCAAATCTTGGATCTTTATAAACTTGAACAAGTTTATCTAATGGAATTACGTGTGCTCGTACCCCTGGAGGAGCTGCTTGCTCAATAAGTTTTTTACGTAATTCATCTTTCGATACTGAATCTGAAACTACAATAATTCTATTTGGATGAGTTGCTTTTGTCCAGTTTGTAGCAACTTGTCCGTGTAGTAGACGAGTATCGATACGGGCTAATACAAAGTCTATTTTCCCGTTTCCTAATACCGTACCTTCTGGAATTTCTCCTTGAGGTGCAGCTTGTGTACTTTCAGCTACTTCTGCTTTTGGTTGTAGTTCTTCAGGGCGAACTTTTACTCCATCAATAGCTGTTGGTGTGATTGCTTTTGCAATCTCGTGAGCTGTTGTCATAGTGAATCTACTAGCATATGCTTCAATAAGCATTGGTAAGTTTAATCCTGCTACGATTGCTCTTTTCTCTGGTGCTTCTTCAAATAACTTGTTAGCTTGGTTAAATGGACTTCCACCCCAAAGATCGACAAGGAAAAGAATCTCTTCAGAATCTACTTTTGCAATAGCTTCTTGAAGTTTTCTTTGCAAGTCTTCTGGTCCTTCACTTGGCATAAATACAACTGCTTCTACTTTTTCTTGTTCACCAAAAATCATAGAACCAGATTGTTTAATTCCTGCAGCAAATTCACCGTGACTCGCGATGATAATTCCTACCATCTTAGTACCTCCTTTTATTTAATTCTTATTTATTATGACGTGTATACCTTTGCATACAAATAGATTATATCATTTATTATTTTTTTTGTAAATGTTTTAGTTTCTTACTTTACAAATAATGCAATCGATTTCTAATGCTAATGCTTAAATATAAGATATATTATTTTTTGTATCAACAAATACAAAACCTTTTGAATCGCTTTTGTAATTAAAAATTTTATATGTTTTCACAAGGAAATATATAAAATTTTATAGAAAAATTTATATTATGAAAATATTATTTTCATACTTTCATAATATTACAATTGTTTTTTTATTCCTAACTATAAAAAAAGATAATAACTTAACCTTTTTAGTTACGTTATTATCTTTTTATAGCATTAAAAATTTACTGGCAATCTATTTTATATTTTTTTCCGGAAATAACATTTTTAATACATTTAATGATAATCTTCTAGATTTACCTGAATGTGGATAAATATGCATCATCATCATAGGATTAAAATTAGCTTCGATAACTCCATAATTAGTTGCATTAACTTCTTCTTTTATATCTGAAATTATTAAATCTACACCACAAACTTTGGCCATCATAGCATCCGCTATTTCTACTGCTAGCTCTTTATAGCTTTCATGAACTTCATCTGTCATATCCACAGAATCTCCACCTGTACTGATATTTGAATTTTCTCTTAAATATGCTACTTCGTTCTTAGCTAATATAGAATCAAAATTTAATCCTTGTTCAGATAATTGAAGTTTTTCAATTTCTCCAAGTTCGATTTTTTTCAGAGGAGTTTTCTTAGCATCTCCTCTTAATGGATCTGAATTTTTTTGTTCAACCAATTCTCTTATTGTATGTTTACCGTCACCCACAACATTTGCAGGTACTCTTAATAATACAGCCTCTGTTTTCCCTTCAATAACAAAAAATCTATACTCAGTACCTTCTATAAACTCTTCAATTAGTATGTCTTTGTCTTCTTTAAGAGCAAACTCTATGGCTTTAGAATAGTTTTCTACTGAACTTGTTCCATTTTTAAAGATTGTTATACCTAGTCCAAAATTTGTGCTCTTAGGTTTTATAACTATCGGTTTGTTTTTTATATAATTAAATTTTTGTAATGCTTCTTCTAAACTAGAAACTTCATATCCTTTTGGAACTCTAAGACCTTTTTCAGCTAATACTTTTTTAGTAACAACCTTATTTTCCATAATTAACGGAGAAATATAACTATCTTTACTTGTCATATTTCCATTCTTTACATATTCTACTCTTCCATTACTTTCTAAACGAATAAACTGATCATTTTCATCTATAACTGTAACTTTAATACCATTTTTTATTGCATCTTCAATTACAGCTTGTGTAGATAGTTCCATATTAGAAAATGCACTTAATGAATAATATTCTCTTAAAGCATCCTCTTTATACATTCTAGCTAACTTCATTCCTACTTTGGACATATCATTTTCTTTTTGGTATTCTTTTAAAAGTCTAGCTCCTATAGTAAGTTCAGGATTTTTTAATTCTTCAATCTTTTCATCTATTAAATCAAAATCGCTTTCTAGTAGACCTACTTTTTCTACCATGTCTTTCATTTGATTTAATAGCCATAATCCCTCTTCTTCATACTTAACTTTTTCCATTGGATGTGAAAGAGCTACATTCTCACTGTATTCATATCCTAAAGATTCAGAAGTATTTTTATCCACCTCTTCTAACCAAACTAGAGTTTTTATGAATAAATGTACAAATCTAATATCTTTTTCTAAAATACCAAATGGTGCAAATGGGTTTAAATCAAATAATCTAAATTCAATATACTTAATTCCCTGATCTGGGAATTTTTTGATAGTATCTGCACCTCTAAAACGAACACTAGAGTAAAATTCTTTTTCAGCTATTAATTGTTTATTTTCTACATATCCTGTTATATCTTTAATATATCTTTCTAACGAACTATATGATACTTTAATATCATCATCATTTACATAACCATATCTACTAGTTCTTAAACTTCTTACAAAATCAGTTGGCTTTATGCCATCTGTAAAATATTTATCCTCTGCCAAAGGAGAAGCACCTAAAAGATAAATTAATAGCCATTGATATCTTAAAAACTGTCTAGCAAGTTTTAGATAAACATCGTTTTTTACTGTTACTATATCCTCACCAGTAATTTCAGCAATTTTCTCCATCAACATATCATCTAGTTGGAAATTATAATGTATACCTGATACCATTTGTTTATACTTTCCATATTTTTTTACTAAATATTCCCTATACTCTACATCAAATTGTTTTTCAAATTGTGCAACTCTTATGTCTTCTTCATTAGGTAGTATAGCAAGTACACTTAATGGCCAAATATATTCGTCTTTTGGTAGATTTTTTAAAGTTACTTCATGGATAGCATTTAAAATCCTTAAAACATCTTTTTCATTATTTTCAGGTGTTGTTATCAACTCAACCTGCGATTCAGCAAAATCAGTCTGAATGTACGGATGTTCATGTCTTATTCCAAATATTTTTGGATGATCAGTTTTAGTTACTTCCCCATTTTCTAAAACACGTTGTCCTTCCTTTTCAATTCCAATTTTCACATTAGCAAATAATTCTTCTAAATTATTATTTATTATTATATCTTTAATTATCATATTACATCACTCTCTACAAACAGTATAGTTACCTTTTATCTTATCATAAATAAAGAATTAATAATAGAAATTAAACTCAACTTTAATGCAATTTCCAATACTTACTTACAATATTTATATATATATGATATAATCAAATTACACTTAAGAAAGGGGATAAATACGATTTACTATCGTATTTCTAAATTTTTTATGATTAAATTAATAGCTAGTGATATGGATGGAACTTTATTAAATCATAACCATAAAATTCCTAAAGAAAATGTAAAACTTATTAATTTTGCTAAAAATCAAGGAATAGAATTTGTAGTAGCAACAGGGAGAGCCTATTATGAAGCTTTACCAGCATTAAATGAAGAAAATATTAATTGTGATGTGATTAGTTTTAATGGTGGTATCGTCTATGATAAAAATGGAAATATCATCAGTATTACTCCAATGGTACCAAAAGATTTATATTATACAATTGAAATATTAAAAAGTTTTGATATAAGTTATCAACTTTATACAAAAAACACTATATATACAAGAAGTATAGAAACTGATATAAATGCTTATATAGATTTAATTAGGTCTAATGGGTATGAACCAGATGTTGAGCATTTACGTGCAGAAGCACAACAAAAACTAGATTTGGGATATATTACTGAGGTTGATAATATAGAATTATACCTTAACGAAGAAGAAAATCCACCAATCAAAATAATAGCAATATCTAATGATATATCAAAACTAGAAAATGCTACCAAACTATTATCAGAAAATACTAATATAAGTGTTACATCATCTGGAGCGAATAATATAGAGATAATGCATAAGAATGCTACTAAAGGCGAAGCCTTAAAAGAGATAGCTAAAATCTATGGAATCAACTTAGAAAATGCTGTAGCAATTGGAGATAATCTAAATGATCAAGCAATGCTTGATATTGTTGGATACAGCGTTGCTATGAAAAATGGTAATACAATATTAAAAGAACAAGCAAAATACGTAACAGAAAAAACAAACTCTGAAGGCGGTGTTGCGGATACTATATTCAAATTAATAGAACAAAACAATGAAATTAAAGAAGATATCAATGAAGTATTAGTAAAAGCAGCAATCGATGCAACAAAATTTGCTTACGTTCCCTACTCTAATTTTAAAGTAGGTGCTGCAATATTAGCTGAAAATGGAAAAATCTATACTGGTTGCAATATTGAAAATGCTAGTTATTCGCCAACAAACTGTGCAGAAAGAACAGCAATTTTTAAAGCTGTTAGTGAAGGAGTTACAAAATTCAAAAAAATAGCAGTAGTAGGTGGCCCTAATGGTAATTTAGAAAATTATTGTCCACCTTGTGGAGTTTGTCGACAAGTGATTTCTGAATTTGCAGATGAAGATTTTGAATTAATCTTAGGTACTTCAGAGAATAAATACGCTGTATATAACTTCTTTGAAGAAGTATTACCTCTGAGTTTTACTGCAAAAGAATTAAAAAAATAAAGTAATTGGTCATTAGAATTTATATTCTAATGACCATCTTTTCTACTATTTAAATAAAAAAAGTCGTAACAAACGTTACGACTAGGTTAAGATGACCCGTACGGGATTCGAACCCGTGTTACCGCCGTGAAAGGGCGGTGTCTTAACCACTTGACCAACGGGCCAAAAATATAAAAGGCTAAATAATTAGCCTTTTATTCAATTAATGAGCCATGAAGGACTCGAACCTTCGACCCTTTGATTAAAAGTCAAATGCTCTACCAACTGAGCTAATGGCTCATGGCTGGGATACCTGGATTCGAACCAGGGGAATGACGGAGTCAAAGTCCGTTGCCTTACCGCTTGGCTATATCCCAATAATATTTAGAATGGTGGGAAGAAGTGGATTCGAACCACTGAACCCGAAGGAGCGGATTTACAGTCCGCCGCGTTTAGCCTCTTCGCTATCTTCCCGGCTTATTAAAAATGGTGGAGGTTAACGGGATCGAACCGCTGACCCCTTGCTTGTAAGGCAAGTGCTCTCCCAGCTGAGCTAAACCTCCGTTCAAATGGTGACCCGTACGGGATTCGAACCCGTGTTACCGCCGTGAAAGGGCGGTGTCTTAACCACTTGACCAACGGGCCAAAAAATGGCTCCACAGGCAGGACTCGAACCTGCGACCCTCTGATTAACAGTCAGATGCTACTACCAACTGAGCTACTGTGGAATAATAAGTCTAATGCTTTAGCACTAGACCTCAAATGCCTGGCAACGTTCTAGTCTCACAGGGCGTAGGCCCAACTACATTCGACGCTAAAGAGCTTAACTTCTGTGTTCGGTATGGGTACAGGTGTGTCCTCTTCGCTATCGCCACCAGACGAAAACTTCATATACATATTATATCATCTTTTTTCTATTTATCAACAGTTA